>NZ_VIWV01000003.1 GCF_007829875.1 Streptomyces capillispiralis
GTGACACAGATGGTCACGACGACCTGGGAAAACAGGACCCAGGACCCAGGTGCGTGTGGCCACCTGGCAGAACGCCGGACCCAGGACCCAGGGACCCAGGTTCGTACGGCGCCGCTGGGTCCCATCGGGTGGGTCAGGCCGGGGTCATTGGCCGGCCCGCGACAGGCCCTCCACGAGCTGGGTGACCTGGCCGTCAGCGGTGAGCGTCTCGTACCGGGTGCCGCACCAGGTCGGCGTCACCCACACGGCGACGACCGTGTCCGGGTCGCCCGTCATGACGCGGTCCCCGGGCGCTGGCCAGCTCCGTCGTAGGCGCGGGCGAGCAGGGTGTTGAGGGCGAGCGCGGCCGCGGGGTCGGAGACGGGCAGCCGGGCGATGGCGGCCCGCTCGTGGAGGCCCGTGCGGGCCAGGGTGCGCAGCAGCGAGGGCGGCTTCGGCTTCCTCCTCCTGGCGGCGCTTGTCGTCCTCCAGCTGCATCACGCGTTCGCGTTCGGCGTCGGCGGCGAGCTCGTCCTGGACGACGGCGTCGGTGTCAGGGTCGTACGTGCCGCCGGATTCGGCGAGCAGCTGCACGATGCGCGTCCACTCCGCGACTTCTGCCGGCCCGCGCTCATCGCCGGCCAGGTCCTCGCGGTCACGGTCCAGGTGCTGTTGCAGCTCGGCTTCCTCGAGGGCGGCCGCCGCCTCCGGGTGGGTCATGCCGCGGGCGCGTCGGCGGACCGAGCGGTGGCCGATCTTCGCTTGGTCGATCGGCTCGCGGGGCACGGCCGCGCGGCGGACGGGGACGCGCGGCCGCCGGTGGGATCGGGGGGGGTGCCTCTATGTCCTTCGTCAAGCGGTGCGAGGGGTCCTCGGCTCGTAGAAGGTTCCGTCGCGGAGCATGGCGAACAGGACGCTGATGCGGTGGCGGGCGAGTCGGAGGAGGGCCTGGGTGTGGGTTTTGCCGCGGGCTCGGCAGCGGTCGTAGTAGGTCCGGGAGGCGGGGTCGTGGAGGGCTGCGAACGCGGAGAGGAACATCGCCCGTTTCAGCTGCCGGTTGCCGCCTCTGGGGGCGTGTTCGCCGTGGATCGAGGTGCCGGACTGCTTCGTGGCCGGGGCGAGGCCGGCGTAGGAGGCCAGGTGGCCGGCGCTCGGGAACGAGCTGCCGTCGCCGACGGTGGTCAGGAGGACTGCGGCGGTCCTGACGCCGATGCCGGGCATCGAGGTCAGGACCGGGGAAAGAGGGTGGGCCTCCAGCAGTGCCTCGATCCTGGTTTCCAGGGCCCGGCGTTGCTCGTGAACGGCGGCCAGCGACTTTGCCAGTGAGGGGACGATGACGTCGAGGGTGCTGGTGCCCGGGACGGTGACGGTCTGCTCGTCGAGCGCGGTGAAGATGTCGTCGACCAGCCGCTCGGCCATGCGTGGTGCCCTGGGGCGGACGACTTCGACCAGCTTTCGGCGGCCCGCTTTGCGGAGTGCTTGCGGGGATCCGTAGCGCTCGAGGAGCCAGGTCACTGCCGGGTGGTCCAGACGCGGCCCGAGGACCCGTTCGAGGCTGGGGTGGAACTGGGTGAGCAGGCCGCGGATGCGGTTGGAGGTGCGGTTGGCCTCGCCGGCGAGGTCCTGGTCGAAGCCGACCAGCATGGTCAGTTCCGCGGTGACCTCATCGGCCAGGTCGAGGGTGCGCAGGGTGTGGGGCATGGTGCGGGCGGCGTCCGCGATGACCACGGCGTCCTTCGCGTCGGTCTTGGCCTCGCCGGGGTAGAGGTCGGCGATCCGTCGCATCGCCAGTCCGGGCAGGTAGGCGACCTGGCAGCCGGCGTCCCGGGCGACGGTCAGCGGGAGGGCGCCGATGGAGGCGGGCTGGTCCACGACCACCAGGACGGTGCCGAACTTGGCCGTGAGCTTGTCGAAGACGGCCCGCAACTTCGTTTCGCTGTTCGGCAGCGGCTTGTCGAACACCGTCTTCCCGGCCGGAGTCAGGCCGTGGCCGTGATGCGTCTGCTTGCCGACGTCCAGGCCCAGGAAGACGCCCACCCCGTCGATACTGATCACCGTGCCCCCACAGGTCTCGCAGCGTGCCGGCCCCAGGGTCGGGAGCCGTTCTCGCGCATCCACGTTATGCAGACCTGCCGCCCGCGAGCGGCCGGGCATTGCGCCCGGCCGGACGGTGGTCGGACCTCTGATCAGCGTCTCCGACGGCACCCCTCGGACCCGGTGACACCACCCCCCAGGTCATCCCATCGACAGGGGGCAACAGCCATGCCGGGCCCGGAGGCCAGCGGCCCTCTTGCAGGACCGCAAAGAACATAACGGGGCGGGGGTGCTCACACGAGCCTCCCATTCGTCGCGAGAACAGTGTTGGGGAAGCCGGCTGCCGCACGGTGGGCACGGCAGTCATAGACAGGTTTATAGCAGCCACGAATTCCGGCGGCTAAAACGAGATATCGAGCCGTTCTATGTCCTTGAATTCGACGTGCAGGCCCGCGCGCCCGCCGCCCTCCTTGCGGAAATAGGCGTCGGCGATGGCCTCCGCAACCAGCTCGTGCGCGTCATCGTCCGTCGCTCTACTCTCCCGCGCGGCCAGGATCAGGTCGGCGTATGCAGGCGAGACAGCGTTCATCACGTCCCTCATCCGGCCCGCATCCGAGCTCCCCTCCGGGCCGAATCCGAAGTAGGCCTGGCAGGAGATGACGAGCCCTCCAGACGTGGCCGCCCGCTGCCTCGCCTGTGCCCTGACCTGCGGTTGCCACTGCGCTTCGGTCTCCTGCACCGGTGCCTCCTGGAGGCGCTTCTGCGGCTTCGTGGCGGCCCCCGAGCGGTAGCGCTCCACGGTGCGGCGGGAGACGCCCAAGCGCTCGGCTACGGCCGTCGTGGAGCCCTTCGCGCGCGTGAGAAGGAATTTCACCTGGGCTCGCGCGGATTTCGGCGCGGGGCGGGTGAACAGAGCTCGTTCGGCCCGTTCGAGGTTGTCGAAGAGCTTGCGCCGGGAGCATGGCGGACACCGGGTTGGTGTGCTGATCATCCATACCCGGCAGCGTCGGGCCCCTCCCCTGTGGACAGCGGCCGCCGACCGCCGGGAAGGATGGGCGGCGAGCACATCATCATGGGAGGGGGCGTCGTGCGGCTGACCATCGACACCAGGACGGACACCCACGAGCAGGCGATCGCCGCGGTCCAGGGCGCGTACGGGCTGAGGCCGGACGTCCCGGTCGCCTGGCCGCACGCCCCGGCCGCGGAACCGCGCCCCGGCCTGCAGGACCTCGCCGACGACGATCTCGCCGACGGCTGGACGGACCAGCTGCTGTTCCAGATGGTCGCCTCGCTGGCGCCCGGGGCCCGGGCGGTACTGAGCCGGATCACCGAGCTGGACGACGCCACCGCGTACGAGGAAGTCCAGCAGCACTTCGCCGACCATCCGACGAACCCGATCCCGCCATCACGGATCGGCGGGACCCTGACCAGCGTCAAGCGGTGCAGAGCCGAATCGGCCCGTCGGACGGCGGCGGACTTTGGCAGGGCGCGGGGGACGACGGGGTGGGGGGCGATGCCCCAGGCCCCGGTCGGCGGCTAGACGCGGCCGGCGCGGCCGCGCGTGCCGGACCCTGGGCGACTGAGCCTGCCGGACAGCGGCCTGGTCTTGGCGGCCCTACCTCACCGGCCGATATCGAGTTCAAACCAGACCACCTTGCCCGTGCTCAGTCGCGTCGCGCCCCAGCGTCGGGCCAGCCGATTCACTACGTGCAGTCCGCGGCCGCCCTCGCCGGTGACATTGATCTGCCGCAGCCGAGGTAGTTGCGGCACATCGTCGCCGATTTCACAGCGCAGCACGTCTGTGCGAAGCAGCCGCATGGTGACCGGCCGAGAGGCATACCGCACCGCGTTGGTCACGACCTCGCTGACCAGCAGCTCCACGGAGTCCGTGAGTGCCTCCATGCCCCAGCGCTGCAACGCACGCCGGGCCAGCCGGCGGGCCCGGCCCGGGGCGGCGTCCTCCGGCTCCAGGAACCAGTACGCCACATCGCTGGGCGCGATCCCGTCGAAGCGGGCGGCGAGCAGCGCGATGTCGTCGTCCCGGTCGCCCGGGCCGAGCATGTCGAGCACCTCGTCGCACAGCGCTTCCAGGGGCGGCGGATGGTCCGGCCCAGTGAGCTGCGCGACCGTGCCGATCTTCTCCCGCAGCTGCTCGATGCCGGTCCAAACATCGCGCATGCGCGACTCCACGAGACCGTCGGTGTAGAGCAGCAGCGTCGCACCAACGGGCGCGTCCAGCTCCACGACCTCGAAGTCGACACCGCCGACCCCGATCGGGGCGCCGGAGGGCACCCGCAGCACCTCGGCGCGGCCGCCCAGGTGGAGCAGGAACGGCGGCGGATGACCGGCGTTGGCGATGGTGATGCGGTGCGATACCGGATCGTAGACCGCGTACAGGCAGGTCGCTATGTAGTCAGTGCCCAGTCGCTGGGCTTGCTCATCGAGGGCATGCAGCACCTCCTGCGGCGGCAGGTCCAGGCCCGCGAGGGTCTGTGCGGTAGTGCGGAGTTGGCCCATAAGGGCTGCCGACGTCATGGAGTGGCCCATGACATCACCGACGACTAAGGCAACCCGGCTACCGGGCAGCGGGATCGCGTCGTACCAGTCACCGCCGACCCGGGCTGTTTCCGCCGCAGGCAGATAACGGGAGGCCAACCGCACACCGGTGCAGCGGGGCAGGGTCTCCGGGAGCATTCTGCGCTGCAACTCGTCAGCGATAAAAGCCTCGCGCCCGTCCAACGCTGTCTTATCGATGCCCAGTGCGCTGTGCGTGGCGAGCTGCGCCGCCACCAGCAGGTCGTCCTCCTCGAATGCGCGCCGCTCGGGGTCGCGCAGGAACAGCGCGGTGCCGATCACTCGGCGCCGCCCGCGCAGCGGCGCGAGGATCGCACGCTTTCCGGGTGGGACGCAGCACACAGCCTCCATCCCGAGCAACTCGGTCAGGGCCGCCCGTGCTGCGGGCGGGTCGGTGAAGACCGGGCGCACGCCGCGCAGCACCTCGGCGAGCCCGCTACCCGGCCGAACCTCGCACAACTGAGTGACAACCACGTCCAGTTCCGTGGACTCCAGTTGCACCAGCGGCATGAACCCCTGGTCAGCTTCGCCCTCCCCCGGTCTATGGTCGGTGCGGCTCAGCCGAAGCACCAGCGGGCCGGTGGGCCGCTCGTCACCGACGGGCAACGGGTCGCGCAGATAGACCAGGATCGCGTCGGAGAAAGTGGGCACGGTCGCCCGGCACAGCCCCATCACGATCTCGTCGAGATCGAGGCCCCGGGCGATGCGCCTAGTCGCGGCACCTATGTAGCGCAAACGATCAGCCGACAGGCGCGATGCATCGACAGCAATAGTGGCGTCGGGGCTGGTCAGCTGGTTGTCCCGGGTTGTTCGGGACAACACAGAGGACTCTTCATCTGCCCCAGGAAGGGACTGCTGAGTGGCTATGTGCTGAGCCTGGGCCGGCACCACCTTGATGGTGACACTGGCAGAATCCGAGGACGGAGACGCGCGATATCCCATGTCGTGCGCAGCTTGCTGAACGGCATTGTGCTCCTCATCAAGCACGGCACGTGCCTTCTCCAAGGCAAGATCGACGTCGTCGAGAGCCGCGTCATCGTCAGAGATCGCTTGCATGCCGGGCTGAGGAACCGGCGGGGTCAGCTCCTGCGCGAGGTCGTGATCCGCATATCCCGCCCACTCGCGCAGCTCAGCGAGTTCGGCTTCCAAGATATGCATACGGCGCGCGGCATGGTCGGCCACCTGCTGGGCGGTGTCTCTCTCCTGCTCGGCACGTGCCAGCTGCTGGCGCAGGTCGATCTGTTGCCGCTGCGCGCGGGACAGGCGTAGCTCCAGTGCTGTGTGCGTCTCCGGGTCCTTTGGCGGCAGCACCTGTAGGGCGTCAACCCGGCGTTTCAGTTCCACCGCCTTGGCCTGAGCTTGGCCGAGCATGGCGAACAGAAGCGTGGCGATCTGAAGTGCCTGGGCGCGACTGCGTTCGCTGGCCTCGTAGGCCTGCCGGACGACCTGGAGTTCCTGATACACCTCAATGGTGCGGTCCTTAGCCGCCAGCAATTCATGAGCGAGTGCCAGCTCTTGCCTGCCCTCCGCAAGCGGCGTCGGACTGGCACGGGCCTTCTCCCATAAGTCTCGTGCCATCTGCAGACGTTGCCCGGCGCGGTCGACCGGTTCGTTGGGGAAACAGACGTCAGCCACCGCTTCGACCAGGTCCCACGTCAGTGCTTCACCGGACAACAGATCACGCAGTCGGCGTAGCTCGGGCACCTCTCCGGCCGTGAAGTGGTCCGGCGTAAGACACTGGTGGAGCTGCCTCACCGACATTGAGGCATCGTCCAGCCAGGACCGCACCTGCTCAACCAACTGGTTGATCTCAGCACACGAGCCTCTTGGTGGTGCCCATGGCCGGCCCGGTCGCTTCCCCTTGCCGCCCACGCGCCCTCCCGCTCAGTTGTTCACCGGACAACCCCCTGTTGTCGCTGGAGAACATTCAACCTGCTCACCAGCGGGTTTTACTCAGGATCATCGGAATTCCTTCCCGGTGAAACCTCATCAAGGGCGGTGCACTCGTGAACTACGGCTCCACGGCGGTCCTGCTTCTCATCCTGGCGGTGGCCGTCTTGTTCGCCACGGTTGCCGCAGTGATCGCCTTCGGCCTTGCCCGTTGGGAGGGAGCCGCCATTCCGGCGGCCCTTTCGCGCAGCGGTGTCGCCTTTGCTGCAGCCCTGACCCTGTGTCTTGCCATCCTCACCTTCCTCGGCCGGTAGCCCGACAACAGAAGGTGGCCCACTCCTCTGAGTGAGGGCGCCCCGGCGGCGCTGGAGCGGGGTCAGTACGTTCCCCGTGGTCAGACCGACCGGAGGGTGCAAGCGATGGGCGAGCGAGACACGTTACGGGCGCTGAGGGTCGCGATGCGGGTGGTGAGCGCGATCCAGGTGCCGCTGTACCTGGTATGGCTGGTGCTGGTCGGCTTTCTGACGGGGCAGCGGCTGGACGACGGAGACGTCGCCCGGTGGGTGCCGCAGGTACTGCTGCCCCCGGCCGCCGTCGTGTTCTGCTGGCGGCCGGATGGGCGTGGTGGACCAGCATGGTGGCGAGGGAGAAGTTCCCCGCTACAGCGGCCGCGGATCGCTGCGACGCTCGTCTTCACCGTCGTGGCGTGGGTGTGTCGCGGGTGGTATCGGTTGCCGATCCGTCGGTGTCAATCGGCCTGCTGAGCGTGGTGATCACCGGCTTGGGCATGGTCGGGCTGTTCTTCATCCCGGCCGCCAGTTCCCGCCGGCTGCCGGACGTCATCCGCCGGCGCGTTTACGACCGCACCGGCCCGGCTGGGCCGAGCAGCGCCCGACTGAACAGAGCCCGGTCGTTGCTGCCCCAGTCGCCCGGGAAGCGTCCCTGTAGGGGACGACGGCTCACCCGGACGCAGTGCGAGAACCGCTTTCTCGATCTTCCCCAGCTTGGTCTCCAGTTGCTTGGTGGGCCGGTCCTCCAGCAATGCCCATGCCACGGCGTCAAGGTCGACGGTGAACTCCAACGTCTCCACTGCACCAGCAGGACCGTCCGCGTTCACCGTGAAGGTGTACACGCGGGGTAGCTCGGTGTTCTTGAACCTCTCACGGCTGTCCAGGAGGAAAGTGAGGCGGCGGTGCGGCGGCAGCATCGGGATGGTCCGGGCCAGCACCTGCTGGATGACCTGGGTCAGATCCGGTTCGTCCCCCACAGGAGTCCAACTTGACTCCAAAGGTGGGTCGCAGGAGATACGGACGTTGCGGGCGACGGTTGGACCGGCATTCTCGATGACCAGCAGGAGCGAACCGTCGTTGCGTTCCGGCTGGATGTCGACGATGACGTACGGCTCGTTCTGCTCCCGGTGGATGCGTTCCGCGAGGGCCAGTTGCTGGGCGGCTGATCGGCGGGCAATAGTGGCCTGCCAGACGGCGATGACAGCAGCAACGACGGCGACAGCGACCGCCCATTGGTCGACGGTCAGGTCTGTGAGGTGGTTCATGTTCTGACGCTACCGACAGAGGCCGACAGCGGGGCCCAGCGGCTCCGCTGCCAGTGCAGCAGGCAGGGCATGCCTCGCGTCGTCCGGGCGCCCACCTGCGGCAACGGGCGCGTACGGGTTGTGCATCAGATGCGCAACGAGCCGCACCCGGGGGCAGGTGCACGGTCAGCCTGCGCGGATGGACAAGTTGATCGAGTTGGCGAGCACGATCGTTTCGGGGGCGTTCATCGCCGTCCTCGCGACGTGGCTGACCAACCGCTCCCGCAACCGCCAGGAGCAGCAGGCCGAGATCGGTGCCCTGCGGGTGCAGGCCGACGCGATGATGGTGGCGGTGGCGGAACTGCAGGGCGCGGCCGCCGCCAACCGCCTGCTGTGGGAAGGCCCGGCTGAACGGGCACGGTCGTTCCTGCTGGCCGTCCTCGCCTTCGCGGGGGGCGCCGCCCGGGCCCGGATCGCCGGCGGCACCGACAACTTGAGCGGCCTGGTGGGTCTCGGGCAGGCGGCGGAACTGCTGAGCTGGGACCGACGGGCGACCAAGCAGACCGTGGCCGCCGTGCGGGAGCCACTCGCCCGGGCTGCCGCCGCGGCGGCCCCGCTGATGCGCTACCCCGACCCGGCCGTCGCCGCCACCACCGAGCAGCTGCTGGGCGCTTGCGGGGACGTGGAGAACACGGCGCAACTGAAGGCTGCACTGGAAGCGTTCGGGCAGGCCGTCCGCGCGGCTACCGCACCGCGCCTGTCCTGGTGGGCCCGGCGGCGCGGCGTCCCGGCGGAATGATGGCCGGCCCCTGGCTGCCCACGGTGCCGGGGCTGCGGGCCCGCAGGTGAGTGCGGGCCCGCAGCGAGATCAGCGGCGGGTCTCCCACCACAGGATCAGCAGCGTCACAGCGCCGCTGCCCAGCTTGTAGGCGACACCCTGCAGGAATTCGCGCGGGATGTTCTGTCCCTGTTGACTGATCCATTTCCGCAGGCGGCGCACGATGCCGGTGCGTCGCCTGACCCAGCGGAACGGGTGCTTGGGCTGGTCTTTCGCGTTACTCTCGTCCATACGGAGTTCCTCTCGTTACAGGCGTGCTGGAACACCGCGCAAGGAGCCCTCCCAACTCAGAGGCCTAGGGAACCTGTTGGGACGTAGGGGCTCCTTTTGCGCGTTCCGGAAGTCTATCGACGGCCGCCTGAATCGAATGTCGCCTTGGCGTCATGGTTCGGCTGGAACCGTACGAATGCTCAGCGGCGGGTGAAGTCATGCAGTAGGTCAGCGAGGCGCTGGTCGGGGCGCTGGACGATGATGCAGGAGTCGTCCTTCGCGGTGGCCAGGCGGTCCACCTCCATCTCGAGTCCCCCGGTGGGGGCGTTGGCGAGGCTGGTGCCGGTCCTGCGTACGTACATCGCGACGGCCTCCAGCGTGTCGAGGAAGGTGCCGTCAGGGGCCTCGGAGTCGAGGACGTCGTCGGTGACCACGTGCAGCCAGTGCCGCGCCTCGCGGGACTCGCCCAGGGCGAGGTGGTGCAGGTGCAGGCAGTACGCGGCGGCGCGGTGGCCGGCCCCGGCGGCGAGCTGCCACCAGAACTGGGCGCTCTCTCGGTGGTCGGTCAGGTGGAGCAGGCACGCGAAGACGAGGGCTCCGTCGACGTCCAACTGGTCCACGGTCACCGCGTCGGGTTCCTGGGCGAGGCGGTCCACGTGGTCGGCGGCGTCGGGCTTGTTGAGGATCCAGCGGCACACCACGGACAGCCGCTGCCCTGCCTGGGTGGCGCGGACGGTGTCCGGGTGCGGCTTGGCCGCGACGGCGGCCGCGTCGGCGGCGAGGCGGCGCAGAGCAGCGCCGACATCGAAGCCGTCACGCGGTGCGGTGGGGATGCGGGCGTCGGCCAGAAGTTCGTCGATGGCGGTCACTGTCCTGTCCCCTTCTTGTTCTTGGCGGGAGCCGCCGGCAGGTCAAGGCGGATGCGCAGGCGTTCCTTGCCCTTGCGACCGTGGTAGTCGACGGTGCGGGTGTCCAGGCCCATGTAGCGGGCGATCCGCTTGGTGGGGTAGCCGAGCAGGTGGCGCAGGACGATCACGGTGAACTGGCGGGTGGGCAGCTCCAGGATCGCCTCGTACAGGCCGCCGGCACTGCTGTTGAGCTCCAGCTGGCTGCGGACCGCCTCGAGGTTCTGCGCTATCGGGCCGTTGATGAGGAACGCCGGCGGGCGTCCGTCCTCTTCGAGGCGGCGGGTGACGCCGCGGTGCAGTACGGCGAGCGTCTGCTGTTCGAGGTCGCCCTGCTGCAGCAGCTCGTTCCAGCCTCCGAGAATCTCCAGGAACACCTGGTGGACCACCTGTTCGGCGGTGCGACGGCTGCCGAGGTGGATCTCCGCGAAGTCGTGGAAGAACTCCTGGTGCCCCAGGTAGAAGCCCTCGAAGTCGAGGGGCAGATCGGGCGGGGCCTGGACGGGCTGGCCGTGGCCGCCGTCCTGAGGCGATGCGTCAGTGGTGACGTCGCCGTTGCCCATGCAGTCCTCCAGGCGGTGAACACCGGTCCTCTCCGTTGAGGCCGGCGGGATCGGACGCGGGCCAACTCACCCGCGTGAGCGCCCCGTTGGGTGGGGCTCTCACGCACCACCCTGGCGTTTTTCGGGTTCGGAAACTCATACGACCCTCGGAAATCGTGACTCTGCGATTTTCTCCATAAACGGAACGTGATTACGAGATTGGCTCGCATGTTCGAGGATGGGCCGTGAGCTGCGACAACTCACTCAGGTACGAAAGTTCTCATTTCAAAAATCGTCAGACTCGTGGCATAGCTCACACTGGGCTCGGCACTGCGTGGACATCTCGTGAAGCGCAAGCCGCCCCAGGCGGCCGTCTGCGCTCACAACCGATCTGCCGTCACCCGTTCGAGTGATGAGTGTGTCGCCGCTGACATCCCGGTGCCTGCGAGCCCTCGCTGAAAGGTGCCGGGGCGGGCGCGGCGGAGCCGCGCTCTTCCTTTTCCGCCTGGGCAGGGGCGGTCGGCACGAGAGAGACGCAAAGGCGTAGTTGGCTCCTGCGGATGCGGTAGCGAACGGAGTTCGGGTGCATGCCCAAGTAGCGGGCGATCTCGTCAGTACGGTAGCCGAGTAGGTAGTGCAGGACGATGACAGTGAACTGTTGCTCAGGCAACTCGAGGATCGCCTTGTACAGGTCGTTGTTACTGCTGTCGATCTCAAGCTGACTGCGGATGTACTCGAGGAAGCCGACCCCGGGATTACCGGTGTCCTTTTGGAGGCGTTGGATGATGTGGCTGCGCAAGATCGCCTGCGTCTGCTGTTCGAGGTCGGCCTGCTGCATCCAGACCGGAAAATCCGCAGCTCACAGGCGTGGATGTGATACCGGTCACCATCAAGCAGCGAAGCGGCATTCGCCGGTCTCCCCTCCTGCGAGAAACGCAGGAAAGGTCTCACCTCCTGCGAGAAACGCAGGAAAACGCAGGCTCCAATGCGCTCCAAATTAATCCATTGCATTTCATTGCATCGCGATGAGATGCAATGAAATAGATTACAGACGGTTACAGCAGGAGCGCCGGGCTTGAGGTCGCCTCGGGAGCCGAGGCCTCACGCGCTCCTCGCGGGAATGTGAAGCGCCTCGTCCCCGGCAGCTTCAATGCCGGGGACGAGGCGCTTGTGATGGCCGGACCTACAGCTGGATCTCGATGTGCTCCACGTCGGTGAACTCCACGCCCAGGCCGGCTGCGCGGGTGTTGCCCGCGCGGAAGTACATCTCCGCGACCTCCACCACGTCGTCCGCAACGACCAGGACCACGTGGCCACGACGATCGCCCGGCTGCGCGAGAACACCCGCGGCGGAGACTTCGCCTACTACAGCGACATCGTCGCCTTCATGGCCGACCTGCCCCTCGAGGAAGCCTCACCGACACGCTGGATCGACGGCGCCCAGCACACGCGGCGGCGATGGCGAGGCCTGGTCACCGCCCGCCGCGACGACCTGCGCATGTCGCTGTGACCACGGCGTCGGCCCGGGCGTCCTGTTCGCCCGGGCCGGTTCAGCCGATCACGGACCGGGCGAAGGCCACGGTGCCAGCGAAGGCGCCCCCGGCGGCCAGTACCGCGACAGCCCATGCGTTCCCTGCCAGCACGGTCAGCACGCCGGCGGCCACGGCGATCTGCGTACCCAGCATCAGGATGACCGCGGCACGCACCGTCATCAGCGGCTCCTGCGATCGGTCGGAGAGTGCGCTCACGGAAGCTCCTGACGGTTGTTCTCGCGCCTGCGCCATTCCTTGCCGAGGCGGTTCAGTTTGCGTCGGGCCCGCTCTCCTTGCGCCTCATCCTGCTGCACCAGATCCGACGCCTTGGGCCACGTCATGGGGTGGTTCTCCGACCAGACACGGACCACGGCCTGTTCCTGCTCGTTGAGCTGTTTGGCCACGTATCGCACGGCGGCTGTCTCAAACTGCTGGGCCCAGGAAACAAGGCGAGGGATCACCAGATCCTCCGGTCCGGGCACGGTGTCCGGCTGATCCCAACCGTCCGGGATGTAACCGATCGAGGCACCGCGGATCTGGTGATCGCGCTCGAAATCGCAGCCCTGGCGGGCGTACCGGACCAGGACCCTGCGCACCGACTGGTCGTCGGTGAGGTCGGCCTCCTGCTCCCATGCGCGCTCGAACATCGCCACAGCCAGGGCCTGACAGTGGTCCTCCAGCACCGGCCACAGACGCAGGCAGCGGCGCAGAAAGTCCTTCATCGGCTCCGTGTCGCCCTTCCTGTACGCGTCGTAGGCGTAGCGGGCCTCGGCAAGGACGGACGGCTTCAGCCGCTTCGCCCAGTCGGCGACAGACCGGACTCCGGCGAAGAGGTCGGCCATATGGCCACCGATGAGGTCCGCCATCGTCGGGAGGGTGCGCAGGACCTCCTGCATCATCCGCGGCACTCCCACCTGGATGGCGAAGCACGGGGCGAGCGTTCCTGCCAGCTTCGCCAGGCTGGGCAGCGGGGGAATCAGAGCCGGGAGACCTTCGAACACCGGGGCCAGGCCGAAGTGCAACGGACGAACGAGTTCACCGAGACCAACCAGCGGCTGGAAGGCGTCGGCCATCGACGACAGACGGGCGGCCGATCCCAGCACGCTCGCCATGCTGTTGACCTGCGGCTCGATTACGGACAAGACCGCCCTGGCCGGGTTGAGCCCGTCCAGCAGCCCCAGGGTGTTCACGACGGAGGGCAGTACCGAGTTCACGCTCTCGGACAGCGAGAGGATTTGGGGCTGCACGCCAGCCAGCGCCGACAGCGCGGCATTGTGGGCCGTCAGTCCGTCCAGCAGCGACTGGCCGACCATCTCTCCGATGTCAGGAAGCCGGGGAACTGTCAGCTCGATGCCGGCGAGAGCCGGGGCGAGCCCGAAGTTCGCCCGCTCGGTGAACTCGCTGAGCATCGTGCTGAGACCGACCAGCGGCTGGAAGGAGTCGCTGACGCCGGACCAGAAGGCAGCCGTGTCCATCACATCAGCCAGACTGGCGGAGTTCAGGACGGCATCGTCAAGCGGCGGGAAGACACCGTGGTCCACGTCGGGCCCGTCCATGTCCAGGTCGGGCCCGTCCGTCGGCGCTGCGAGACCGGCGTCGCCCGGCTCGTCGAGCGCGACGGTTTCGGGCGAGCCGCATCCTTCCGCTGAGGGAACGAGCAGCGCTCCTGTTGCGTCGGACGGTGCTGCAGCAGGACGCTGAGCGGCATCCTCGGGTGCCGAGTCCGGCGTTGAAACCGCAGGCATCTCGGGCCTCCTTTGTTGCTTGGGTAAGTCTGTTCACTTACCTGCGGCGGGGAAGAGCTGATCCGGCACTCAATTTCTCGACACCCGCTGTGATTCACGCCACACCCCGCTGTCTGGCGGCGCTCCCCTTTCACCAGCCCAGCATCCGCCGCTTGAAGGGGCTGGCCGATCATCGCCCTGACACCGCATCACTCCGCGTGGCAGGGTCGGCTGCGATCACGAACAGCTGAGATAAGGGGGCTTCCGTGGACGCGCGGATGTGGGACGGGCTGGTCGGCGTCGCGAAGGAGACGTACACCGCCTCGCTGGGCGAGGGGGTCGTGCCGCGGCCGCTCATGGTGCCGCCGGTGCGCGGCGAGCTGGTTGGGCTGATCTGGGTCCGCCCGCTCAAGGTCGGCCAAGACGCGCTCGCCGGGATTGCGGAGCTCGCGAACATCGCCGCGGCGGCCGGCGCGGACGAGGTCGTCCTCGCGTGGGAGACCCACGACGTCGCCACCGCCTGCGAGCTGCCCATCGTCGGCCCGGCGCCGTGCCTGAACATGGTGCTCGCCACACGCGACGGGCACGTGCTGCACCAGTTCCCCTACACCGAGCAGCTCCTGTCCCGCAGCCCCGAGGGCTGGGCCTTGGTCGCCCCCGACTGGAGGCCGACCCCCGCGCCGCAGCCCGGCGGCGAACTGGTGCCGCCGATCCAGGCCGCGGTGAACTTCTCCTTCACCCCCATCGAGTTGGACCACCCCGACCCGTTCGGCGTCACCGTCGTGCTGATGGAAGAGGACGGCTACCGCATCAGCCTGACCGAAGCGTTCGCACGCTGATCCCGTGGCCCGCGACTTCGACGACGACGCGCCCCGCCGGATCGGGGACGCGAACGAACTGGTCCTCGCCCGCCAGCGGGACGCCGACGAACGGATCTACGTGGTGACCACCAACCTCGTCATCGACGCCCAGGAAAAACTCGCCCGGCGCCGGCGGCTGGACCGCATCTGGCGCGCAGGGGCGGTCGTCATCTGGCTGTCCATACTCACAGCCATCATCGGCACGGGCATCGCCGCGCTGACCACGGGCGACTCGGCGCGGTTCGTCCTGGGCGATCTGATCTGCGGCAGCTTGCTCTTGATGTCCCTGCTGGCGCTGGTCGGCGTGCACTTCGCCGGGCGGGGCCTGCCCACCCTCCAGCGCCTGGAGGCACAGCTCACCTCCGCACAGGAGTCGCTGTGGCAGCAGAAGGTCGACCGGCGCCCCGCCCTGGACGACCGGCGTGACCTCTACCGTGAGGAAGTTGCCACCGCGATCGAGAAGTACCAGGCCGACAGCCGTAAGTACCGGCGGATCCACAACAGCCTGCAGTCCCTCATCATGATCGGCTCTGCGTCCACGACCACGATCGCGGCCCTGGACACCGGCAAGGAGCTGACCTGGCAGAGCGTCGCCCTGACCGCCATCAGCTTCGCTATCACGGTGGCCGCGATGTTCACCGGCTACTACAAGTTCCGCGAGCGCAGCTACTTCCTCCAGCAGACCGCCGACGCCATCGAGCAGGAGGCCAACGCCGTCACCCTCGGCATCGGCCCCTACAGCGAGTTCGGCGAAGACAGGGAAGTCGAAGCGCTGAAGCTGTTCACCCAGCGCGTCGAGGACCACCGCAACGAGCAGCGGCGCCGCCAGCAGCAGCTGGACCAGCCTGCCGACCAGGCCGCCCCGTCCAGTCAGCCGCCTGCGGCCTGACGACGCAGCGTCTACCGTCGGCGGCGGCCGCCGCCGGTGCGGTAGCGGTTGCTCGCTGTCCCTCATGCCGGCTGCCGTACGACCGACGCCTCGCGGCCCGATGCCCCGCCTGCTTGGGTTGTCATCCCTCGATCCGTACAACGACGAAGAGGTCGCCCGCCTCGCCCCCGTTCCTTCCCGGCCAACCCAGTCCTCTCAGGCGTAGTCGCTGTCCTGCTTTTACCCCCGGGGGGATCCGGATCCGATGAGAAGTTTCTGCGGAAGCCTCGCCTGTTCCCTGGCAGGACTCACACCCTTCTGCGCCGCTCGCGCCAGGCTCGGGGGCGCAGAGCGGGCACGGCGCCCGGTCTGCCAGAAGAATGTGCGTGACCGCACCGAAGGCTGCGATGCGGGGGCTGACGGCGGAGCGGACGTATCTGTCCAGCCCACGGTTGGGCAGGCCCTGGTCGAAGTACCGCCGGTCGATCTCGCGGAGGGCCAGCATGACCTGGAAGGCCTCGGCTGGGCGGTCGTCAGGGTTCTTGGCCAGGAGCCGTTCGACAAGGTTGACCAGTGTAGGCGGGGTGGAGAGCCGTCGTTTGATCAAGGGAGGCGGCTGTTCGTTGAGGTGCTGGTTGATCAGGTGCCAGGAGGTGCCGGTGAAGGGCTGGTGCCCGGTGAGCATCTCGTAGAGCACGCACCCGAGCGAGTACAGGTCGGAGCGGTGGTCGAACGTGCCGTTGAAGCACTCGGGTGCCATGTAGGCCGGGGTGCCGATCAGGACGCCGCTGGTGGTGATGTCATGCCGTTCGTCGCTGCCCTTGGTGATGCCGAAGTCGACTACCGTCGCCTGGCCGTTGGGGCGGACGATGATGTTGGACGGCTTGATATCCCGGTGGGTCAGACCTGCCCCGTGCGCGGTGCCCAGGGCATCGGCGATGCAGACCGCCGTGCGGACGGCATCGGACAGAGGCAGCCGGCCGTCCTTCAGCACACGCTGAGGGGCTTGCCGCGAATCAACTCCATCACCAGGTAGGCGTGTAACCGTCCGTCGTACATCGCGGAGCCGAAGTCGTGGACGGTGACGATGTGCGGATGGGACAGGCCGCCGGCGACCGCGGCTTCGCGGGCGAAGCGGGCCGCCTGCCGGCTGCTGTCCGCGCTGCCGTCGCCGGTGAGGACCTTGACCACCACCAGCCGGTCGACCTTGGGATCGTGCGCCTGCCAGACCTGCCCGAACCCGCCCGCACCGATCGGTTCGATCAGCCGGTAGCGGCCGTCCAGCACGGTCCCTGCCTGCACGACTCCCCCTTCTCGGCACGCACCGCGACGCACGGTGTACCAGGCGTGTACCCGTCACGCTACGCCGGGACAACCACCTGTCACCAGGGAAGTGCTGATCGCGTTCTCGGGTCAGGCCGTGGTCCGCAGTGCAGGAGGCGGACCGACGGCCGGCGTCCCGGCTTCCCGGGCCGCACGCTCTTGCCGGGCCCGGCGCAGGGCGGCGGCCTCGGTGGCCGCGGCCTGGCGGCGGCGCTGAGCGCGAGCCGCGTCGATCGGGGCCGGCGCGTCGTCCGGAACCACGTCCGGCTCCGGGAACGCACGACGGCTCAGCTCCCGCATCGCGGCGGTCTGCCGCTCCACCGCTTCCGCGATGTCCGGGTCAACCCGGGACGGCCGCGCGGCCTGGCGGTGCGCTTCGACGGCCAGGCGGTAGCCGTCCGGCGGGGTCCGTCGCTGCACCGGCCCGGCGGGCGGGGCCGTCTGCGGGATCGGATCGGCGGCCGCCGTGGCGGAGCCGGCCTTCACGGGCGCGGGCGCCAGGACGTGCAGGGCGCGGACGTTCGCATCCCGCGCCCGCTCGTTGGCCGCCGCGATCAGCTTCGGTGCGATCCAGCGCAGCTTCGTGCCGTACGCGGGAGCGTCGGAAGCGACGTCCAGGCGGCCGGTGTCCGCGTCGAAGCCAACGGCCTGGACGTGCCCGGCGAGCTCGGGCGCGGCCGCGGCGAGGATGTCGTCGAACTGGGCGAGGACGCTGCCGCCGGCGGCCGGGGCGACCATGCCGCGCTCTATCATCATCATGCCGATCGCCGCACCGAGCCCGAGAGGCTCCCGGCCGTCACGGCGCAGAGCCGTGCCGGTACGCCGCTTCGGCTTCTCCTTGCGGGGTGTGCCGTTCTTCTTCGCCGCCTCTCGGGCCGCGACCAGGGCCTGGCGCGCGAGGTCGACCCCGCTCAGCTCAGTGCTCACGCCATCACCGCCCCGGCCGTACCGCCGTCCAGCGAACGCGCGGCGAGCCTGGTGAGCCGGTCCGTCCACGGCGCGGGCGCGGCCATCTCGGTGCGGGCCGCCGCCTGCTCGCGCAGCTGCTCCAGCCGCGCCGTCAGCAGGTACTCGGCGACGCGCTCCCGGGCCGCGTCGGCGGCCTTCGTCGCGGCGTCGATGGCGTCCGCGCCGCTCGGGTTGTGCTGGAACCACGGGCGGTGCTGCTCGGCCTTGAACGCCCGCCGGGCCTCGGCTTCGGCCTCCTCGGTCCGGCCCAGCATCGCCAGGGCGTTGTCCTGGTACTCCTGGACGGCCTGCTGTGCGGTCTGGAACGCGGCGAATGCGTACGCGTCCGCAGCTGCCTGCGGATTGGCCTTCAGCATGGCGACGTCGGTGATCTGCAGGAACTCCTGCCATGCGGTGGCGATGCTGTTGCCGATGGCCGTCCGGACTTCGGCGACGACGGCCGCGACGTTGCCCGGGTCGGTCAGGTCGGCGGACCAGGCCGCCGCGAGGAGACAGGCCTCACCGATCAGGGTCTCGGTCTGACGGCGGTGGTCGCACGCCTCGCACAGCCCGGCCGCCTGGTCCTGCCCGCAGTCCTCGCACGGCAGGGCCTGGCGCACCGCGTCGGCGGCGGTCGCGGCCTCACGTTCGCGCTCCGCCCGCTTCCGGGCAGCCGCCCGGGCGGCATCGCGGCGGGCCTGCTCCGCGCGGGCCTGCTCCCGACGCCGCACGAGGTCCTCCGCCTCGATGGCCGCCTGCTCCCGCAGCCGCTCCTCGAGGACCCGGCGGCGCTCGCCCTCACTCAGGCCAGGCAGCTCCCGGTCGACCTCCGCCGCGATCTTCGCCCGCCGGGCACGCCGGATGTGGACCACGTTGCCGCAGTTCTCGCACTCCCCGCCGGTGTCCAGCCGGATCCCGTCATCGCAACGCTGGTCCGTGCACGCCTGACGCTGCACCAGGCCCCGCCGGATCAGCCACGGGTACGGCCGGTCGACCAAGGCTTCGCCGCCGGTCTCCTTCAGCCGGTCGGTGAGCCGGTCGGCCAGCAGCCGCGGCGCGCCACCCGGCAGCGCCAGCAGACCCTCCAGGCGTGCCAGCTCCGCCTTCGCGGCCGCCTCCACCTGGTCCTGCTGCCAGCCCGACAGCCGATCCCACAGGCCCGAACCCGGCCCCAGAGCCACCCGCAGACCAAGATCAGCCGGAAGGTCAACCCTCCGCTGCTGCTGCGCCTTTCCACCACCCACGGCCTTCAGCCGGCCATTGGCCACAGCCCCGGCAGCACGCTGCCCACCCCGCTCATCGACCGAGGACTCCTTCGGCTTTTCCCCGCGAAGCGGGCCGCCCTCAGCCATCGGCGACGCCGACCCGGCAACGTCGCTCTCACCGTCGGCTGCCTGGTCCTCGCGCACGCACACGCGCTTCGGCCGACGGCCTTCACCCCCACGGCCTTCGCCGGAAAAACCATAAGAGAGCTGAGGAGGAACTACAGGAGTAACCACAGAAGCGTGGACTGCGTGGAGCTCTGCACCATCGGGACGCTCCTGATCTCCCGCACTTTCACCACCCTCAGCACCGCCGATCCCAGACATACCAAGGGCACCAGCCACATCAGCGGGAGCATGATCTCCGCACGCACCATCAGGACGCGCCAAAAACACGCTCTCGGAGCTCTGAACAGCCTCCACAGAGGCCACGGTGCGGCCGTACGCACGAGCCACGGGCAGCAGCATGACCTTGCCCCGGCCATTCATCCGCGTCGTCGTCGACTTGCGCTGCCGGGCCACGACACCGGCCTCCGTCAGCCGCGCCAGGACCTTCCGTGCCCCGGACGGCGAGCAGCCGAGCAGCCGGGCCAGCGTCGCCGCCCCGCGCCCCTCCTTCTTCTTGACCGAGCCGCCGCACAGCTGCAGCCAGCCCGACGCCCGCGTGTTCAGCACCATCAGCAGCAACCCGAGCCGGTCGGTCGCCGCTCCCTTGCCCGTACGGCCGGCCAGCAGCCCCGGCGGCGTCGCCTCCCGGTTCTCCGGCGTCCAGCCGTGCCCGAACAGTGCCTCGATGAGGCGCAGCAGCGTCGCCAGCTCCGCCTTGTCCAGCGCCAGCGGGTGCCCCGCTCCCCCGCCGTGGTGGGCGTTCCACAGCGGCATGACCAGGCAGTCCAGCCCGGTCGGGTGCCCCTTCGCGTCCCTCACCACACGGGTCCGCAGCGCGCCCGAGCCACGCAGCACCGGCAGCACCTTGTGGTGAACGGTCGACTCCTTCACGCCCATCCACCGGCCAAGCTCCGAGCCCCAGATGGACGTCTGGAGGTCGTTCTTCTCGCCCTGCGGCGCCCGCGACTTCGCGTACAGCACCACCGCTGCCAACTTCGGCGCGTCCTTCAACCCGGCGATCGACGGATCCGACAGCAGCGCCTGGACCGCGGCGAGCAGCCGCAGCCGCATCTTCCGACCGAGGCGCAGCGGGTCCTCCAGGCTGTCGTCACCCGACCGCCCGGAGGCCGGCACCGATCGCAGCGCGTTCCGCTGCCCGGGAAGGACCGGAACGTCGACCGCAGCGCCGTAGAGGGACTCCGGCAGCATCGCGGCCTCCGCCGCGAACACGCTCACAGAGACACCCCCCAGGTCAGGCGGGCCGCCGAACCGGCGACATCCGTGTGACAGTGAAGGGGTGTGATGTACGTCACATTTCCGTCAGGCGGGACACCGCAACCTGCGGCAATCCCCCCAGAGGGGGTACTGACCTGATCGTGGTCGACCTGACAAGACGACTCACGCTCGTGCACTATGGCGATACCGACCTTCCATATGGATCAACGCAGACGGGCCCCTTGGCCGGGGCTCACCTCGATGGCTCGTGTGGTGGGTGGCAGTACGAAGGCCAGAGGCGGATCTCCTTTCCGTCGATGGACTTGGTGCTGTGTTCCGAAAGCCCTTGGCCGGGCCTCGGAGCGAACCGCGAAGCCCCTTGGCGGGGGCCCGCGGGTTTTGCATTGGCCCTGATGAGGGGCCGGGTGAAAATGAGCGGCTTGATAAGCCGCGGCTCAGAACCGGTGACAGCCGGGATCTGAGCGGACCGCTCTGGTGGCGAATCCAGGCGGTAGACGGGCTGCGCGAGGCCGAAGGGGATGGCTAGTCCACTTCTCTTGGCGCGCGCGGCCGATGGCCGTTAGGTCATCCCAACCCCCTGAATCCGGAGGCTGGCGTCAGCATGCGCGCACACGGCTCGGACGGTGTGATTGCGATGGAGGAACGGCGTAGCTGCGCGTGTAGTTCCACGCGGGCGGGTAGCCTTCATCCCGCGAGCACCTCCCAACCAGGTGTGTCGCCCAACGAGGCTGAGCCCCGTTCGAGAAGCCCCAGTGGACCAGGCACGGTCCCTGGGGTTCTCGTCGTTATGGATCATCTCTGCGAACAGCCTAGCCCTACGACCCGACAGTTTTGCGGGATGAATTCGCGCAGAGTCCGAGGTGCCCGGAATGCCGAGCCCGCCAGGTGGGAAGCGCGAAGTGAATTGCCCGTCACACGGGAAGCTGTTCATTAGCCGTCCCGACCGATGAGCCCTTGAGCCTGCGTCAGGTAGGCGTAAGCCGTGCCCAGGTGGTGGTAGTGGGCTGCACCTTCGGTCACGAGTGCCATGTCCGCAGCGTCTGCGGCGCGCTGGAGGACCGGCGTTAGGGCGGCCGGCACCTCTGGGGCAGAGGTGAACGCCAGGAGTCGTTCCACGACTGCTTCGAGTCCCGCATCGGCAGGGAGGCCGGCCGGGCCGTTGGGCGCGCAGAGGGCGGGAAGCCAACCGGTGTCAGCGTCCAAGGCGGTGCGGAGCTCCCGCACCAGTTCCTCGCTGGTCAGGCGCCTCTCGGCGGTCATGGAAGTGAACTCCTGGTGTTCGAAGGGGGATACGAACAGGCGCCCCGGCCATCCGGCCAGGGCGCCTGGGGGTCAGGCCAGCGGGACCGCGAAGCGAAGCTTCCAGCCCTTGCTCAGCACGTGCTGGGTGACCTCGACAACGCGGCCTTCAGCTGTGAAGCCGACGTGGGTGATGGTCATGACCGACTCGCCCTCGGCCAGTCCGAGGCGGGAAGCCTCTTCCTGTGTGGCGGGGCGGAGCTCGACGTCTTCGACGGCCGTGTCGCCCTGGTCAAAGCCAGCTTCCTTCATCCGGCTGATGATGCCGCCGACGCCCGTGTCCACCTGCTCGATGCCCGCAGCCTCGGCTACGTCGACCGGGATGTAGGTCTTGGCGAGCTGGACCAGGCGGTCGCCGTCGAACATCTCCCGACTGCGAACCACGACCGCGTCGTTCGAGCCCAGGAGCTCGGCGACGTCGGCGGGCGCGGCGACGCGGCTCACGGAAACCTCGGTGCGAGGAGTGCGGCCAGTGCGGCGCAGTTCGGCGTCAAAGGCGCCATGTGCCCCGTCTTCCTCACGCTGGCCGGTGGTGTAGCGAGTGCGCGCGTCACGCAAGATCGTGCCGGTGCTGTCGATGCTGTTGCTGGGCATGTAGTGCGTGCTCCTTATTGGTTGCTCAGGATCTTCGGTATGTCGCTGAATCAGCGCACGAGGGCGCAGTCAGGTCGCGTCGGGCGTCTCAATCACCCACTCGTACGCCAATCTCCATTTGGACCGAGGCAGGACATGTAGGCCGATCTCGACAACACGACCTTCAGTGGTCAGTCCCTTATGCGTGATTTCCATAACGGCCTGCTCGGCTGGGATGCCGAGTGCCTTTGCCTCTGCCGCAGTTGGAGATCGCACCTCGATCTCCTCTCGGAGACGGACCTGCCTGAAGCCGGCCTCCGCCATGCGGGACTTGCTGCCTCCAGTACCCGTATTACTCTCGGCGAGTACCGGGCACGCGTCCGCTACGTCCTGTGGAAACCACGACGTGGCAACCTGCACGACTTCTTCGGCCTCATCGTTGCCGGGAATCCCGACAGGCATGATCCGCTCACGCTTGAGGGTCTTCGCACGATGGTGCATCCCGAAGGCTTCGGCAACCTTCTTCGGAGGCACGTCCCTCGCGATGGTGAGGACCACCGGCCGTGGCTCGAACCCCATCGCGCGCATCTCGGCTTCGAACGCGCCGACGGCTCCGCCGGCCTCCCGCAGTGATGGCAGGTAGCGCCGGTTTCGCTCGCTCACGATCTTGCCGAGCACCAGCGAGACGTAGGTGCCCTTCCCCTGCTTGGAGAACAGCAGGCCCTCGCTCTCCAGCAGGCCATAGATGTCGCGGGCCGTCTGGTAGGCGATGCCGTGTTCCTTCTGGAGCTGAGGCACACCAGGCAGGCGTGACCCAGGCGCGAGTACGCCCCGCGCGATTTTGTCTCGGATCTCGGCTGCGATCCGTTCGACCTTCCCTGGTTCCCTCTGCTTGGCGGCCACCGCTCCCCCTCTCGTACGCATCGTGCGGGCTAGCGGATCTCACTACCCGATGCGCACAGCATGGCATGACTAGTTGTTTCCCGAAAGCCGGGACTCGCGCTCGTTTAACTGACACCAGAAACTAGCAGGTCAGAGTGGGTGTCGGAAACGAGTTAGTTAGACAGGTTGACCCGAGGTGGATAGGAGGGTTCTAATCGAGATGCCCCAGCAAGCGGTGAGTAGCCGGATGCAGGGCGTAGCCGGTGGTGTGCTCGCACGCTTCGGAACTACCCGCCGGCCGCAAGACCGCAGTAGTCGTCCGCCCTTCGGGGCGGCCGAGGTTGAGAGCTTCATCAAACTCCCTCGGAGCCTGACGGCCGCGACGACTGCGTGCACGTCGCAGCGCTGTGCGCTGTCTGTCCTGCGGGACGCCGGCCTTGTGCCGTGCGGCCCGGAGGGCGGAGAGAGCATCGCGACGCTTCCCCTGCCGCTCCGTCCATGAGGAGTTCAGATGCCTGCTTCGACCCTTGAGCGCACCGCCCGTCCTCGCCGGAGCCGGACCCGCTCCCGCAACATCAACGGCCGCCCGGCGCTTGCCGTTTCCACCCTCAAGCCCCACCAGTACGACCTGCGTCCGGCCTGCGCGTCGCTGGTCTGCCCCGACTGCAAGACGTGGGTTCCGATCACCGGCATCCAGGCCAAGAAGCCCAAGCTCGTGCCGCACGACACCGGCCTGGCGGGCAAGGACGTGGCCGTCCGCTGCCAGGGCAGCAACCGCCTGGTCGCGGTCGACGTGAAGGCCAAGAAGTGGGAGGAGCGCCTGGTGGACGGCCACGCGGAGACCGCTCACCGCCGCCGGACCACCGTGCTGCGCAAGCCGAAGGTCGCGGTTGCCCCGGCCGTCAGTCAGATCGCCGCGCAGAAGCAGACGGCGACGACGGGCGACGAGTCCAGCGACGGCCGGCCTCTGTGGCTGCTGCGTGAGATGAAGTGGGCGTCGACCGAGTCGGCGGTCCGCGACGCCGACACCCGCCGCGCGGAGCTGCCCGCCGGTGACGCGCCGCTGGGTGCACCGCCGGTGCCGCTCAAGACGCTGCACCCCAAGCGCCGCGCGAGCTGACCGGCTGGACGAACGACCACGGCCCCGGCCACCCCTCTTACGGGGTGGCCGGGGCCGTGGCTGCTCGTACAAGCAGTCAGCTCCCCAACTGGGGAGTGATCGCGACAGCCCTTGGGATTGCGGCCCGGGGACTGTCCAGGACCTGACTCGGAGGACCTGATGCAGAAAAGCATGACACGCACCGCGCCGCAGCCGCGGGCCGGGATCATCGACGACATCGAGCGCGAGGACGACTCCAAGGGCTACGAGCCCGAAGACGCCGCCCGCGACGACGTCGCCCCGATCCTCGGTCCGACCACCGCGCCGGTGCTGGCCGGTTGGGAGGTGGCGGCGTGATCACCAGCCTCACCGACGCCGAACGCGAGGCGCTCCCGCAGAAGAACCGGGAGCAGAACCAGCGGTCGGAGGCCAACCGCCGATGAACGCCCGCCCGACCGACGACCTGTTCGTCCGCTACATGAAGGCGTTCGAGGACTCCTCCAAGCACACCGCTGACTGCCCGGCCTGCCAGGGCGAGACGCCGTGTGCGGAGGGGGTGCCGATCCACGATCGGTTCGCTCGTCTCCAAGACGCCTACACCGCACGTCAGAAGCAGCGCTGATCCCCGACCCTGCCCGTCGTCCCCGCGCCTTTCCCGGCCGGGGCCGGCGGAGAGCGCCGGGAGCTCCCGACCGCTCCGGCCGTCCGGCCGCCGACACAGAACAGCCCCAGGGTGGCCGCCCTAGGGCTGTCTCTTGCACTGGACCTTCTGGGAGGCCCTGATGAATCGCGACTCCATCGTACGCACCCCGTACTACGGCGCCGTCTCCACTGCCGTTGCGCCCGAGCGTCCCCGCGCGGCCTGCGCCGATGAGGACCCGGAGCTGTTCTTCCCGATCGGGGATAGCGGCCCGGCCCTGCTCCAGGAGGAAGAGGCCAAGGCTGTCTGCCGTCGCTGCCCGCTGATGGAGTCCTGCCTCCAGGGCGCGCTGGAGCGGGGTGAGACCGCCGGAGTGTGGGGCGGGCTGTCCGAGAAGGAGCGCCGCTCCCTCAAGCGCCGCGCCGCCCGCAGCCGCGCCGCTTCCTGATCCGTTCTGGCGGCTGCCTGATCCGCCCGCACCGGCCGCTGCACCACGGCGGCCGGGACGGGCGGTGACGGGGAGCCGGACAGCCCGGACCACAGTCGAGGGAGGCCCCATGGCCACGACGATGACCCCGCTCCAGCCCGGCACGGAAGCCGCCGCCCAGGCCGCCGCATTCGCGATCTTCGGCAGCGACATCCCGCCGATCGGGCCGGAGGACTACAGCGGCAGCTGGCGCACCACCCTCCACGTCATCGCGGAGGAGTGGGTGGGCGAGGGCCGCTTCGAGCAGCACGCCGCCCGCACCGCGACCGCGCTCAACGAGCTGTTCGCCACGCAGGAGCGGTACGGCGTCGGCTCGCCCGAGGCACTCGCCGGCGGTAGCGCGCTCCAGCCGCTGATCGACCGGTGCCGCCACTTCGGCATCACCACCGCCGACCTCACCCGGCACGGCGCGCGGTTCCCCGAGAGCTGATTTCGTTCCCGCCCGGCGGGAGCGGCAGGCAGTTTCGGGTCCGCCCCGCAGCGCTCCCCCGCACCGGTCGCCCGCCCCTCGGGAGGCTGGCCTTTCCGTGCGCCCGGAGCGGGTAGTGCCGGTGCCAGTTTCGTGATCAACCGTCCGCACCGGCTGCCGTTTCGGGAACGCACCCCTCGCGTTTCGGGAGCACCGGCCGCCGTTTCGACCCCGCCCTGAACGACCCCTTCCGGAGGCCCCCATGACGATCACCGACATGCCGCAGACCGCGGCTCCCGACACCCCCGCTTCGCACCCGCAGGGCCACGCTTCGGGCGTACCCGAGAAGGTTTCGGGTACGCCTCGGGGCGTTTCGAGCCCGGACAAGCGGAAGACGATCAAGCCCACCCGCGACCGGCTGATGACCGCCCTGTCGCTCGTCGCCGCGTTCGGCGGCACGCTGGTCGGCGTCATCGGCTTCGCGATGTCCTACAGCACCCTGGCCAAGGTCGCCCTGAGCTGGGGATTCAGCAAGGAACTGGCCCCCTGGTTCCCGGTCGGCGTCGACGCCAGCATCATCGCCTTCCTCGCGCTGGACCTGTACCTGATCCGCAAGGGCACCCCGTGGCCGCTCCTGCGGATGGCCGCGCACGCCATGACGGGCGCGACGATCTGGTTCAACGCCAGCTCACAGGGCCACATCGGCACCGACCCGGTACAGGCCGCCAGCCACGGCGTCATGCCGATCCTGTTCGTGATCGGCGTCGAGGCCGCCCGCCGCCTGATCATCCAAAAGGCCAGGCTGGAGGCGGGGACGGTCACCGACCGGATCCCGCTGCACCGCTGGATCCTCTCCCCTATCGCAACCCCGCGGTTCTACCGCCGGATGCGGCTGCACAACGTCACCTCCTACCCGGAGATGATCCGGCGCCAGCAGGAGCTCATCGGCTACGAGCAGTGGCTCAAGCGCAAGTACGACGGCGACCTCGGCAAGGCCACCGAGGACGAACTGCTGCCGATGAAGATGGCCGCCCACGGCTACACCGTCGCGCAGGCCCTCGCGATGCCTGAGCAGCAGGAACGCGCTGCTGAGGCCCGCGCGGAGGAGGCGGAGCGCCGGCGCCTGGACGCGGAGACGCGCCGGGAGCTCGCGCGCAAGCAGGCCGAAGCCGACCGGCTGGAGGCGGAGGGCAAGCTCGAAGCCGTCCGCGCCCGGGTGGAGGGCGAGACCGGCCAGGCCCGCGCACACGCCCGAGCCCAGGTCAGCGCCGCAGAGCGGGCCGCTGAGCTGGAGGAGGCCGCGCTGGAGACGGCCGTCATCGCCGAAGCCCGCGCCCGCGAGGCGGAGGCGGAGCGCAAGGAGGCCCAGGAGCGCGAGGCCAAGGCCGCCGCGGACGTCCGCGCGGCGGAGCTGGAGCGCCAGGCGGCGGAGAAGCGGAGGCTCGCGGCGGAGGCCGACCGGGTCGCCGCGGCGGAGGCTCAGGCCATCGAGACGGCGGAGATCGCGGAGGCCCGGCAGCGTGCTGCCGAAGCCGATCGGGTCGCCGCCGAAGCAGAGCGGGCCGCTGCCGAAACCCGCCGCCGCGCCGCCGAAGCCGACCGGCTCACGGCGGAGGAGAACGAGCGCAAGGCGACCGCCGACGCGAACACGCAGGCGGCCCGCAAGCGTGAAGCCGAAACCGAGTACGCCGCTGCCGAAAGGCGGCTCGCCGCCGCCGAACTGGAGCAGCGCGCCGCCGAAATCGAGGACGCCGCGAAGCTGACGCCGCGCGAGCGGGCGGTCCGCAAGGTCGCGCGCATGGCGTTCGCGGCCGGCGCGGTGTTCGTCGGCCTGGACGCCGACGGCATGCACCGCGAGCTGTGCCGGGTCGTCTCGATCGCCGACGTCCAGCGCGAGTTCAACGTGTCGTCCACCGACACCGCCTCCAAGTACCGCCAGGAGGCCGTCGCGCTCATCGCTGGCGGATACCGCCCGGAGCAGTGACCTGCACAAACGAGCCTTTCGACGGTTCCACCGGCCCCCGAGACGAAGTCAGCGCCTCGGGAGCGCGGTGAAGGCGCCGAAACGCCATGACAAAGCCTCCCAGATCACCCCCGCCCCGAGAAGGAGAACCCCACCTCATGGATATCAACGCCCTGTTCACGGATGAGGGCCTGCGGGCCTTCACTGCGACCGTCCGCGACCAGCACGTTCGCGACGCCCAGCAGTACGGGCAGATCGCCGACATCGTGCGCCGGCGCCTGGAGCAGACGCCGATCGACGGCGACCGCTGGATGTCCAAGAAGCTCCGCGCCTGGAAGGTGTCGCGGCAGCTCAAGGCCATGCAGAAGGCGTCCGGCGAGGCCGCGAGCAAGGCGGAGGCCCTGTACGCGACCTACAAGAACGAGGTCCTGGAGCTCCCCCAGCGCAGGGCCGCGGCGGAGGCCCGGAAGCTGGAGCGCAAGTCCGGCCGCCAGGCCGCCCTGGGCGCCGCCGTCGCCAAGTCCCTGGACAAGACGGTGACCTCGCTGAACGCCCCGGCCGACCAGGCGCCGGGCGGGGCCGGGCAGGCGAGGCCGGCGGAGTTCGTGGCCCCGGACAACCCCTGGCAGCAGTGGCCGATGGCGGCTGGCGGTGAGCGGCCGACCGCCTCGATCAACGACTACTTCCCGAAGGGAGAGCAGGGTTGAGCACGCCTCGGCAGACGCAAAACCGCGCGAAGCACTGGAACGCGCGGATCGCGGAAGCCACGACCGAGAAGGAGCGGGCCGGGGTCTGGTACGACGCGTGCCGGACCCTGGCCATCAAGGCCGAACGCGAGGGTCGTCCCGAGGTGTGGCGCAAGCTCACCGAGGAGCTGCACGACTTCTTCAAGCGCAACGGAGGGTGACGAAGTTCTTCTTCATCACCGCCTCTTCCTCGCCGCCTGGAGCACCCCAAGGTGCGCGCGTGTCGTGCGCGCGCGAGGGTGCCCCAGGCGGTGACCGTCTGTCAACTCCGAGAGGGAGACGTCATGGCCGACGACGACGGCCCGAACAACCTGATCCACTTCCCCCGCGTGGGCTACACCGCCCCTGCCGAAGCCCCCGCGGAACCCTCTGCTTCGGCCCCGGTCGACGTGCCGTTCGCTGCCCCCGCAGACACCTCTCCGGCCACCCCCGAAGCGTTTGCACCCGCGACGCGAACCGACCCGATGGACGTCATCGCGGCCCTGCCCGAGCCCGGTCTCGGTACCCCGTTCTCCGGCGACTCGGAGCCCGCCGCCGCACCCGCCGCGACCCCCGCGACGGGCGGCGCGATGGTCCCGGCGACCTTCCGTTCGGAGGGTGCCCAGCCCGCCGCGCCGCGTCTGGGTTCGCTGTCCCTGGCGGCGATCCTCGCGGTGTCCCTGGCGGCCATGCGCGGCATTCACTCCGCCGTCGCGGCGGGCCGGGCCAACCGGGAGCAGCGCGAAGCGGTCGCGAAGACCGCGAGCACCGCCAAGGACGGCTCCTCCGGGGGCGGTTCAAAGAAGCAGGTGCAGCCCAGCCACGAGTACGGCCGCAAGACGCTCCAGCGCGGTCCTGGCGGCCTGGGAGGCCGCTCCGGCGGCGCAGGTCCGGGCAGGTCCGGGCGGGGCGGCAGCGGCTCGTACAGCGGCTCGGGAGGCCGGGGGCGCGGCGGGTCGACGACCCGCTCGCCCAGCGGCGCCGGCGGCTCTGGCGGCGGCTCCCGGGGCGGGCGCGGCGGCGGTGGCTCCGGGCCCGGCCGCTCCAACTCCGGCTCCGGCGGCAAGGGCGGCTCGGGCGTCACCCCGCTGCGCCGCACCTCGCAGGGCGGCGGCGTGAACCTCAAGAAGAACCGCGGCCCCGGATCGTCCGGCGGCTCGGGCGGTTCGGGAGGCTCCGGCGGCGGCAAGGGCCCGAGCAACAGCGGCGGCGGGGGCGGCCGGAAGAACCGCAGCCCCGGCAGCGGCGGCGGGTCCGGCTCCTCCGGGGGCGGCACGAGCACGAACCGCAAGCCCGGCCCCGGCAGCGGGGCCGGCGGTTCGTCCGGCGGCGGCAGGAAGCGCGGACCGGGCTCCGGGACGGGCACCGGCAAGACGACCGGCCCTGGCACCAAGAGCCCCGGCAAGGGCACGGGGTCGGGCGGGAAGACCACGCCCGGCACCACCAGCTCGAAGGGCCCCGGCACCGGCAAGGGCACGACGACCGGCCCCAAGAGCGGGACGAAGAAGTCGCCGCGCGGTACGACCGGCACGTCCGGGATCCTGCGCAAGAAGCCCGGCACCACCACCTCCGGCACCGGCCCGAAGACGAAGCCGAAGGGGAAGGGCAGCAGCGGCGCGGGCAGCACGGCGCCCGGCAGCAAGCGCGGCGGCGGGAAGAAGGGCAAGACCCGCTCCGGTAAGGGCGGCACCGGTCCGGCCTCGGTGCCCAAGGCGCCGGGCGGCAAGTCCCGCAAGGGCAAGAAGGTCACGCTCACGCCGGGCATCGCGCACGGCACGTTCGCGGCGACCGACAAGTACGGCTGCCGCTGCCGCAAGTGCCGGCGCTTCCAGAAGGAGTACAGCCGCAAGGTCCTGGGGGCGATGAAGTCCGCCGCCAGGGGCCGGACCACCTTCGGCGAGGCAGTGCACGAGACCGCGGAGAAGCGGCTCAAGCGCCGCCGCAAGAAGATGCGGCCGCCCATCGTCACGAAGGTCAAGGTCAAGAAGCCCAAGAAGAAGACCGGCCCGAAGACCAAGACCACCAAGTCCGGCAGCACGAAGCCCGCCGGTCCGGCCGCGAAGGCGCCGCTCGGCCCGGCCGCGAAGGCGCCGACCCGCCGCACGCCCTGGTCCACGGCCAAGGCACGGGCCCGCAAGCGCGCCCGGATGCGCACCACCACCGTCCCGGTCGGAGGCCCGACCCCGACGCCGGCCCCGACGCCTGGCCCGGTCGCGCCAACTCCGGCCGCCGTGGTCACCGGGCCCGCCACCGCACCGCCTTCTGCGGGCGGGGGCACGGTGCCGGGCACCGGAACACGTCGCCTGTCGCCGTTCGAGGCGATGGGCATGGCGACCGCGGGCTCCGCCCCGGCCGGCCCGATCACAGTCGAGCGGGCCGACTCCCCCGGGGCGGGCGTGCCCGACGGCACCTCGAGCACGAAGGAGAACAGCGTGAGTGACGCGTCCAAGACGGGCGGTCTCGTAGCGGCGAACCTGGAGCGCGATTCCTGGATCAAGCGGTGGGGCAGCGGTGCCATCGCGGACATGGACGCGCAGCACGAGACCGAGGTCACCCTCGACGACACGCTCGACGTCCTGGAGGAGCTCACCAAGCAGTCCTTCAGCGCACACGAGACGTGCCTGAAGCTGGCCACGAAGGCACGCGAGATCCGGCACGAGCTGGACGAACTCGCCGCCGACCTGCGCTCCACGCACAACGTCATCGGCCGTCTGACGGGCGCCGCGATGGCGAAGCTGGCGGAGTCCATGGAACTGCTGGCCCGCAAGGCCGACGAGATGTCCACGAAGTCGCTGACGGCGGCGGAGGTCTCCGAGTCGACGGAGAACGCGATGTTCGACGCCTACCGGCCGTTGCAGCAGGCCACCGAGGACGCGGGCCTGCTCGTGCCTGCCGCCCGCATCCACAACGAGAACTGAGAGGAGATCAGCACGTGAGCGACAACCTCCCGGCCATCCCGGGCATGAACAGCGGCGGCAGCGCCAGCAGCGGCAACGGCTTCCTCGCCCTGGCCGGCCGGACCGCCAAACTCGCGGCCTCCGCCCTCTTCCTCAAGGAGGGCATGCACCTGCTCCGCTCGCACATGAAGGCCAACGCCAACGCGGCCCTGCGCCTGTCGGAGATGAACAACCAGGCAGAGGTCGAGCCCCAGTTCATCTCCATGATCGAGGACGTCGCCACCCACCTCACCGCGGTCGCGGAGGCGTCCGGCGAGATGGTCAATGCCGCCGACTCCGTCGACACCGACGCCCGCGGCTTCAACAACGCGCACGACCGGGAGTACCGCCCCGGCTACGAAGCCTCCAACGGCTCCGGAGTCCGGCAGGCCAAGCCCGGCTACTACCGGCGCACCGGCCGCCGCAGCTGAACAACCCCTCACCCCGCAGCAGCAGGGGCCGCACCCGGCGATCGGGTGCGGCCCCTGCTGCTGCCTGTCCCTGAACGGAGGCAGTGTTGAGCACCATCGACCAGGCGGCGCCGGCCGCCGACACCACCAAGCGCGTCCCGGGCCACGTCATCTACCGGCGCGTCCTGGCCGAACGCACCTCCTACGCCCTCGCGGCGGCCGGGATGGCCGTCGGCCCGCAGCTCGACGACAGCGCCTGGTCCTACCTCGCCTCCGGCGGGATCGGACTGGGCACCCTCGCCTGGCTCTACACGAAGACCAAGGACCCCGACCAGGGCCTGAGCGTCCTGACCCGGGCGCAGCGGGCGATCCCGTTCCTGACGGCCGCCGGCACCTACGTGGCGAACCTGATCACCCCCGGCTTCAACTGGTGGGAGGTCGTCGCCCCGGCCGCGTGGGCGTCCCTGATGGGCTGGATGGCACCGCTCACCCGCAGCGCCGGCCTGGTCCTGGAGCTCACCGAGCACCAGGCGCAGCACGGCGCCGGACCCGGGGAGCCGCTGACCTACACCGAGTTCCTCGCCGCGAAGTGGCAGCAGGCCACCGGCGACGGAACCCGGCTGGTGTCCATCAGCCCGTACCGCGCCGACCGGCCCGACTTCGAGGCCGTCGTCGTCGCCCAGGCCGGGAAGGCAGTGCCCACCTTCACCGAGGTGCAGCTCGCCGCCGCGTTCGACTTCCCGGTCGGCACCGTGAAGATCCGCCCGATCCAGGGCTCCGGGCCCGGCCGGATGCGGCTGGTCGCCCGCCCCACCACCGAGGACGTGGAGGCCGTCGCCGAAGGCATCCGCGGCCTGTGGGAGACAGCGGTCGCCGCCCCGGGCAAGGCCGCCCCCGGCGTCGACCTCATCGACTACCGGTCCGAGCCGCACCGCATCGTGCTGCTGGTCGCCTCCCCGCCGGGCAAGGAAATCCACCTGCCGCACACGGCGATCTGCTCCGCCTTCGGCATCGACGACCCCTCCCGCCTAGTCATCGAAACGGATGGAATTCGTATGGGCGTCATCTCCATCTACAAGACGAACCCGCTGATGAAGGTCCGCAAGGCCACCGTCGAAGACCTGACGATGGACTCCAAGGGCCGCGTCACCATCGGCGTCTGCCACGACGGCAAGCCCGCCCGGATGCGGCTGTGGGATCCCGGACAGGGCGCCCTGCGCGGCATCACCGCCGGCGTCACGGGAGCTGGCAAGTCCGTCCTGCAGAACCTGATCCTCGCCGCGGAGAAGCGCTCCGGCGTCGTCTCCTGGGTCGGCGACGTCCAGGGCGGCATGAGCCTCCCGGAGGCGGAGGGCCGGGTCGACTGGTTCGCCAAGGGCCCGGTGGAGACGCTCCTGATGCTCACGGCCGCGCACGCGGTCATGAAGTACCGCGAGCGGATCTCCAACGAGATGGGCCGCGGCGACTTCGCCCTGAACCGGCCGTGGCCGCTCATCAACATCACGCTGGACGAGATCAACCGGCTGCTGTCCCACCCGGACGAAGCGATGCGCAAGGCCACCGCCTACCTCATCGCCGACATCCAGAAGACCGGCCGCAAGGTCGGCATCGGCATCCGGCTCGCCGTGCAGTCCCTGCACCTCAAGGACCTCGGTGACGACGACGCGATCCGCCAGCAGGGCAAGGTCGGCGCGCTGTTCCTCATGCGCACCGCCTCCTCCTCCACCAAGGAGATGGGCCTGGACGGCATCGCCCCGGCCGGTTTCCAGATGGAGAACATCCCTGCCCGGATCTACGAGAACGGGCAGATCGAGGCGCTGTTCTCCGGCAAGGACGACGAGGACGGCGAGTCCACCGCGGGCATGGCGTACATGTTCCTCGACGGGCGCGCCAAGTTCATGCGCACCTTCTTCGCGGAGAAGAAGGACGGGGTCTACCCCGACCTGATCGCCCTGTACGGCGAGGACCCGCCCACCGGGCTGACCGAGGGCGAGGCCAAGGCCGCGCAGGCCGGGGCCGCGATCTACGGCGTGCGGCACACCAACCCCTACGCCGACTGCGACACCCTCGCCCAGGCGTTCTCCGACGCCCCTGGCAGCACTCCGGCGGCCGGCACCCCGGCCCCGGACGCCGACGGCGGAGACGGCGATGAGGCGCCCGCCGCGTTCGAGGCGCCGTTCGGCATCCCGTTCGGCGACGGCGGCCCCGAGATCGGGGAGGAGCCCGGCCTCCAGGACCAGATCCTCGACCTGCTCGCCGACGGGCCCAAGAGCCTCAAGCAGCTGCGCGAGGCCCTGCCCAGCTTCCAGCCCTCCAGCGTCAGTAACGCCTGCACCCAGCTCAAGGCGAAGGGCCTGGCCAAGTCGCTCAAGCGCGGCCACTGGCAGCTCGCCGACAGCTGACCCGCACCCACCACCCACTCACCGAAGGAAACCGATCCCCGTGGCCCTGTCGATCTCCCTGGTCCTCCTGCTTGGCATCATCGTCGTCATCCTGGTGCGCACCGGCTACCAGCGGATCATGCCGGGCATCGCCGTCTGCCTGTTCGGCTTCTTCCTCGCCAGCACCGGCATCGCCCCCACGATCACCAGCGCCGTGTCCTCCCTCACCGGATGGATCAGTAGCTTCTGACCACCCCGGTCCCGTCCCTGCCGAACGAGAAGGAGAACACCTCGATGAACCGCCCCCTGGTCCTGGTCGTCGACGACGCCACCGACATCCTCGCGGCCAGCCCCGAGGCCCGCGCCCTGGTCGCCGACCTCCTGCGCACCGGCCGCCAGGACGGCCTGGTGGTCCGCTCCGAGACCCGCCGGCCGTTGCAGTACCCGACGCTGGCCGCGCTCGAGGACGCCGCCGACCAGTAGCAGTAGCACCGCCAGCCCCCTCCCGCCCCTGCGCCCTCCCCGCCACCACGGCGGGGAGGGCGCCCCGCGTCTGCCCCGAAACGGAGATCACCGTGGACTTCGAGCCCATCACCCGCCCGCTCACCGACGACGAAGCCAAGGCCGAAGCCGAGCGGATCATCGCCCGGTCCTTCCAGCCCGAGATGCCGCCCGTGCGGCACATCCCGACGTCGTTCCGCGACGACACCCCGCTGCCCGCCTACGGCGACACCCCGCCCGTCCATCAGGACGACAAGCGGATCGTCCCCGCGTGGGCGGCCGGGATCGCGGTGGCCTCCATCGGCGTCGGCGCCGGCATCACCGGTGTCGGCTGCGGTGCCTGGCTGGTCCTCCAGGGTCTGGCCTCCGTCACGCTCTACGGCGTCCTCATGGTCACCCTGCCGTTCGCCGGCGTCGCGATGGTCGCCACCGCGATCGGCGGCGCGTTCAGCAAGGCCCGCAGGTCGGTGTCCAAGACGGTCTACGAGGGCCCGGTCACCCAGAACACGCAGATCAACAACACCAGCAACCAGCGGGGGATGTTCTCCCGCACCCGCAACGACGTCCGCTGAACTCCGGGCGCCCTGCCTCGTATCCGACACCTCGCCCACCGGGCCGGGGCTTCGGGTGCGGGACAGGCCGTCCGGCCTCGCGGTCAGTCGTAGTCGATCCAGATTCGGCCGTGCTCATCGACCTCGGCACCCCGGATCTGCCCGTCGACGATCGCGCCATTGATCGTCACCTCGACGTCGTAGTCCACGTCGATCCACAGCACACCGTCGTCGTCGGTGAACGCGGGCCAGATCTGCCCGTCCGTGTCCACGACCTCTTCGAAGACGACTTCCTCCGGCTCATCGTGGGTGAACCACCCCATCGCAGCCGCCCCCTCTCTTCAATCCCGTCGCTCACAGCTTGGCCCACTCGCACGCTCCGTGAACCCCGCATCGACAACGAGGAGTTGCCCCGTGCCGTCCAACGACAACACCCCCCGCGCCGACCGCCAGGAGCTCGCCTACCTCCCCGTGCCCTTCCCGAAGGCTCCGCCCAAGGAGCCGCGGTTCGCCGCACTGCGCACCTGGTGGCAGGAGGCATGGGAGGAAGACGGCGTCCTGCGCGCGATGTGGGAGGACGTCCTCAGCGCCCCCGAGGACGGCTTCCGGTACATGGCCCCCTGGCTCCGGGCCGTCCTGATGGTGGCCGGCGTGTCCTTCATCGTGCTGATGGCCAAGGCCGCCGGCGAAGTCGTCCTTGAGGGGCTGCACCAGCTGCTCACCGCCGTGCCCAAGGTGCAGGTCGGCGGCGACACGTCCAGCGGCGTGTTCGCCGTCGTCGACCAGCCGGTGCGCACCTACATCGCGCAGCACTCCGCCGGTCTCCCGGTCGCGGCCTCCACCGTCTACACGCTGTGGCTGCTCACCGGCATCACCGGCCTGGTCCTCGGCTACCTCTCCCGGAACAACGGGGTGCGTGCGATGTGGGCGGGGTGGGGCGCGGCTTCCGTGTTCATGGTCTGGACGGCGACCCCCGCCACCAGCCGTCCCATCGCGGTCGGCCTCGCGGTCCTCGCCTGGACGGTCCTGTCCGCGTTCGCGATGCGCGGCCTGACCCTGCGCCGCCGCGTCGGCCGTCCGGCCCGCCCGGCGAGGGTCTCCGTCAAGCCCGAGATCCACGTCCACGTACCCGCCCCGGCTCCGGCCCCGGTCGTCGAACAGCACCCGCACAGCGGCTGCCCGTTCCGGGACTGACCTTCCGGTCGCTCCGCCTGGTCCTCGCCCACCCCGCTCGCGGGTGGGCGAGGGCTGGACAGGCCGACCGGCCACCTCGCACCGCGCCCCGCCGACACCAGCACGACGTCGGCGAGGCGCGGTGCTTGCTGTCCAACGACACCAGGAGGAACCGCTCGTGCTCATCCCCCGCCCGCGCCGCCGGATCGGCCGGCCCCGCCCGCAGCGTCCCGGACCTCGCTACCCGCTGCCTCAGCGCCGGTTGCCCGGTACCTGGAGCAGGTGATGGCCGACCAGGACCAGGACCTGCTCGACGTCGACCCGTACGACCCCGGCGACGGCTCCTTACTGGTCTTCCGGTGGAAGCAGGCCGGGCGCGACAACCTCGCCACCCGCCGCCAACTGCGGGAGATGGGACTGCGCCCCGGCGGCCAAGAGCCCGTCGCCCGGATCGAGTGCCGCGGCGGCAAGCGCTTCGCATGGCTGTACCGGATCGACCTGGCGAAGCCGAAGCGCCCGATGACCCTCGCGAAGGAAGCCGCGCTCGACAAGGCCATGGCCGCACGCCAGACGTGCGGCACCTGCCGCCGGCGCTACTTCCACTGCCTCCCGCTGAAGACCTTGGGGTCCTGCCTGGAGTGCTTCGACGGCACGCCCGCCGACCCCGCCTCCTACATCGCTCCCCCGGCCAAGCACCTGCTTGCTTCCTAATGCTGTTGTCAAGCGGCGGCCGTGGCCGGGGGTGCCACTTCGTAGCACCGTCGGTCACGGATCAGAGCCCAGATGACGTTGACGCGTCGGCGGGCGAGGGCGAGCACGGCCTGGACATGCTTCTTGCCCTCGGCGCGTTTGCGGTCGTAGAACTTCCGCGAGTTCGGGTCGTAGCGGACGCTGACGAGCGCGGAGGTGTAGAAGACGCGCTGGAGTCTTCGGTGGTAGGCGATCGGCCGGTGGAGGTTGCCGCTGACCTTGCCCGAGTCGCGAGGTGCTGGGGCGACGCCGGCGAAGGCTGCCAGGGCGTCCGGGGAGTCGAACTCGTCGAGGCTGCCGCGGACGGCGGCGAGGAACTCCGCTCCCAGAACCGTGCCGATGCCGGGGACGCTCAGAATGATGTCGGCGAGCTCGTGCTCGCGAAACCGGCCCTCGATGAGCTTGTCCAGCTCACGGATCTGCTCGTTGAGGGCCATCACCTCCTCGGCCAGGGTGTGGACCAGCTTGGCGATGGTCTTCTCACCGGGGACGGCGGTGTGCTGGCGTTCGGCGGCCTCGACCGCAGCCTCGGCCAGGGCTCTGGCATTGCGGACCTTGCGGTTGGCCAGCCACCTCGCGAGCCGTGTGATGCCGGCCCAGCGGATCGCGGCCGGGGTCTGGTAGCCCGTCAGCAGCCTGAGCGGTCCCGTGCTGGTGACATCCAGGGCCCGTTCCAGGGCCGGGAACATGCTCAGCAGGGTGCCGCGCAGGCGGTTCACCACGCGGGTGCGGTCCTCGACCAGGTCGGCCCGGCGTCCGGTCAGCAGTTTGAGTTCCACGGCGGCTTCGTCGCCGGGACGGATGGGCCGCAGGTCGCGGCGCATTCTGGCCTGGTCGGCGATGACATAGGCGTCGCGGGCGTCGGTCTTGCCCTCGCCGCGGTAGCCGTCGGATGCCCGGTTGACCAGCCGGCCGGGCATGTAGAGGACCTCCTGGCCGTGGTTGACCAGCAGGGCCAGCAGCAGTGCCGGCTCTCCGCCGGTCATGTCGATGGCCCAGGTGACCTCACGGCCGTCGGCCAGGTCCAGGACGTCAGCTTCAACAGCTCGGGCTCGTCGTTGGCCACCCGCCGCGACAACAGGGTCTTGCCGTCCGCGTCCAGAACAAGGCCGTGGTGATGGCCCTTGCCGCTGTCGATCCCCGCCCATATCCGACTCATTGCGCTCCTGACATGCGTGTGCGTACTGCTCGTGCCACGGACGACTTCGCCGGCATTGCTCTACACAGCGACTTGTTCGCACTTCCTAATCGGCGGCCGAGTCGTCGTGGGGCGCTGAGCGGCGAAGCAAGGGAAGCCACGAGACGGCAGCCGCCTGATAGCCACACCCAGCACCCCTGGGCGACCCAACCCTACGAATGGCTCGATCAACCCGATCAAGAAGGTAGAGCCGCCTGATCCGAGAGGACCACCGCCCATGAGTACCGCTGTCCGCGCCGCCGCCTTCACCGAGCCCGACCGCCCCAAGAACCTGCTGATCCGGTTCATCACGGTCGGCGGCAGCTACGTGGACGTCACCGGCCCCGGCGAGCACTCGGACAAGAACCGCTGGAACTGCCACGGCTGCGGAGACTTCTCCGACCGGCCCGAGGAAGACTTCCTGTTCTGCATCCGGCCGGACGCCAACAGCCACGCCGCCAACTGCCGCGCCATCCCGCTGCGGTGACCGGCTGCCGTCTGCGCGCCGCCCTGCTGATCGCCGCCGCCGTCCCGTTCGCCGCCGTGTCCGTGCTCAAGGCCGGCCACTGGCGGCTGTACGCCGACCGGCACCGCATCGAACTGACGCCCCGGCCCCGCCGCTCCTGCCCCGACTGCCGGGGCGCAGGCGGCTGGTGGGTCGGCGGCGCGAACCCGGAGATGGAGGCGTGCGGCTGCTGGTCGGACCGGCGCGAGCTGCGCGTCCGGCTCCTGCCCGTTCCGGCCTGGCCGGACAACGAGCCCCCGTTCTGAACGACCCGACCCCGGCCACGCCGGCCGGGGTCGGGACCGCCGGGTGGCCGCGCATCGGCAAAGGGCCGGCCACCCGCTCCCTCACCCTCTTCGAGATCAGGAGACCTCCAGCATGCATCGTCCCGCCGTCTTCGCCGCCCTGCTTGGACTGACCCGCGCCGCCAGCGCGGTCGGCGACTTCTGGGTCCAGAACGACTTCTGCGCCCGCGTGAAGGGCGCCTCCGACGACGCCCCGGTGACCTACGAGGACCCGGCCACCAAGGAGAAGACCACCCACGGCACCGCCGACGGCCGCAAGGCGTGCCTGCACCACTGCGTCACCTACACCGCCACCCAGGCGGTCGTCGCCGGGCTCGGGGCCCGCGCGCTGGGCATTCGGGTCCACCCCGGCGCGGCCGCGGCCGCGCTCGCCCTGTCCTTCGGCACGCACTACATCGCGGACCGCCGCGTGCCCGGCCACGGCGTCATGGAGAAGCTCGCCGACAAGACCGGCAAGACCGACTTCTACAAGCTGGCCTCGCACGGAATGAACGGCGCCTTCCACCTCGACAACTCCTGGCACCACGGCTGGGAGACCGTCGCCGCGCTCATTGCCACGGCCAAGGCCACCACCCGGTGACCAGCCAGCCCCGGACGCGACTGGAACGCGCCCGCGCCTCGGTCGGGATCGCCTCGCTGGCCCTCCAGCAGATCGAGGACGACCTTCGCGCCGACGACGTCGACCAGGAGGAGCTCGCCGCGATCCTGCGCGAGCTCATCGAGGACACCGACCCGGCCGGCGGCTTCCTCGCGGCCCTGGCGCAGCTGCTCACCGCCGCCGCGCGCCGTGCCGAGCAGATCGAGCCTGACCGCGACGGAGACGCCTCCTGCCCGTTGCACGAGGCCGCCGCCCTGATCACCGACGACGCCGGGCAGCGCCTGATCTGGTCTGCCCGCGCCCTTCACCCGCAAGGAGACAGCTGAGATGGCGAGCGCGAAGGCGACGGACCCGCCCCGGGGGCAGTGCACGCAGTGCTGGTTCCACGCGTACGCCAGCCGCGAGGCCCACGCCGGGCTCGGTCCGCGCGAGGACTGCCCGCAGTGCGTGGACCACATGAAAGGCGGCCACCCCGCCCACATGATCGTCCGCTGACGGCGCGCGAAGCCGTCCCGTTCACCCACCACGCCGGGCAGCGCGTCCACCGAGCTGCCCGGCACCCTCACCCCTCCAAGGAGTCCGTATGACCGCGCCGTACTACCCGCAGATGCCCGAGAACAGCCTGGTCGTCCTCATCGGCCCCGCCGGGGCCGGGAAGACCACCATCGCGAACACCTGGCCCGCCTCGCAGGTCCTGTCCCTGGACGCGCTCCGCGAGACGGTCAGCGACGACGCGGGCGACCAGGACGCCACCGCCGACGCGGTCGCCGCCCTGCACCTGCTCCTGGAGGCGAGGATGCGCCGCCGGCTGTTCACGGTCGTCGACGCAACCAACGTCACCGAGGCGGCCAGGCGGCCGCTGGTCGCCGCAGCCAAGCGGCACAACATGCTCCCCATCGCGCTCCTGGTCGCCACCCCCAGCACGGTGTGCGTGGACCGGCAGGGCGCGCGGCCGGCCAACCGCCGCGTGCCGGAGGAAGTGGTCATCCGGCAGCGCAAGGACATGGTCGACTCACAGCGCCGCGGCCTCAAAGCGGAGGGCTTCACCGAGGTCGTCTACTCCGAGAGCCTCTACCGGCTGCTTCCGTTCCTGGAGCGCCTGAGCGGGGCCCGGCAGGCCGACCTCGGCCTGGACGGCAGCGACGGCCTCGGTGACCTGAACCTCGTGGCCCGGATGTTCGGCGAGGAGATCGTGCCGCTGTGGCAGTGGAAGCCCGGCTCGAACGTCGCCGGCGGCGACCGCGTCGCAGAGGTCCGCCTCGGTCAGATGTACCTCACCCTCGCCCTGCGCACCGACGTGGACGGCGAGGGCGACGTCGGGTTCGACGTCATGGTGCCGTGCCCGCACGACGACGAATGCGACGGCTACGCCTGGGTGCCCGCCTACAGCGTCACCTGCCTGTTCCGCGCGCTCAACGGCGACCTGGACGACGACGAGACATCGTCTGCACCGTCCACGACCAGGACGACGACCCCGACGGGCGCGCCGACCTCGAGGAGCAGGCCCTCGAAGCGATCCGAGGCTGACGGATCCTCCGTGCTGCCCCAGCCCCGGCCCACCGCCGGAGGCCGGGGCGGTCGCGGTGGTCCCTCAACCGCCGCGATCACGAGAGGAGACGGACGTCATGACCCTGCCCTACTTCGAGGTCGACGTCCCCATACGGAGCACCGAGACCCCCGGCCTGGAAGGCGTGCACGTCTTCACCGGCCAGGCCGACAGCCGTAGCGCCGCCATGAAGGCCGCGCACGAGGTCTACGACGCGGCACGCGCCGCGGCGGAGGCCGGACTTGAGATTCCCCACGGGCGCCCGGACGGCTGGGGTGCCTGCGGATACCGGCCCGGCTGGGAGCTCGACTGGCCCGCCGCGAAGGCCGGCCCCTGGAGGAGCCCGTACAGCTGGCTCAACTCCAGCCCCTTCGAGCTGTAGCTCTGCCCCGGGACAGGCGTCCAGGCGTGGAAACCGTCGCCTGCCCCGGGCCCACCCAACCCGTACGAGACGAGAGGGAGATCCTCAGTATGGACTCCGTCCTGCACCACCGGGGCCGAATCGGCTCGCGCACCCTCCTGCTGACGACCGCCGCCGTGCCGCTGACCGGCTGGGCGGTGCACGCCGTCGCGCTGCACAAGCGGTTCGCCGCCACGCGGAAGGACCCGCTGACCGGACTCTTGCGCCGCGACGCCTACACCGCCCGCGCCCGCCGGATCCTCGCCCGGCACGGCGACAGCGTGACCGTGGTCATGGTCGACGCCGACCACTTCAAGCAGATCAACGACACGGCCGGGCACCCGGGCGGGGACGCCGTGCTCGCCGCGTTCGGCGCCCGGATCACCGCGTGGGCGGGCCCGCGCGCCGCTGCGGGCCGCCTCGGAGGCGATGAGTTCGCGGTCGTACTGCAGTTGCCCGCCGGCCGTCGCGAGCAGCGCCTCGCGCAGCTGGTCCAGATGCTGCACACGCCGGTCACCCTGGACGACGGCCGCACCCTCAAAGTCGCCGCCTCGGTCGGCGCCGCAGCCCCCGACATCCTCGGCACCCGCGACCTGACCGGCCTGCAGAGGGCGGCCGACACCGCGCTGTACGACGGCAAGCACTCCGGCCGCGCGGTCCTCGCCACCCCCGCGCACACCACGGTCCCGCCCATCAACGGACGCCGGGCGGGCAGGCCGGGCACGGCCGTGTGGGGGCGGGCCGCATGAGCACCGCGACCCTGCCCGAGGGCGACTGGATCCGGGGCATCAGCATCCGGCAGCCATGCGCGGCCTGCATCCTCGCCGGGGCCAAGACGGTGGAGAACCGGCCCACGCGGTGGCGGCCCGGCTGGGTGCTGCTGCACACGAGCAAGACCATCGACCGGCCCGCCCTGCGAACTCCGCTGATCGGCCGCACGATCCGCGACCGCCAGCTGGTCACCGGCGCCGTGGTCGGCGTCGCCCGGATCACCGACTGCCACCAAGACCCCGACGGTGCGCCGCCCTGCTCGGAGTGGGCGCACCCGGGCGCCTGGCACCTGGTGCTCGACGACGTCCAGGAGCTCCCCCTGCCCGTCCCCGCGCGCGGGCAGGTCGTGCCCTGGAAGCCGACGCCGGGCCTGCTGGAGCGCGTGTTCCAGCAGCTGCCCGCCTTCCGGCCGTGACCCGCAGGGGACGCGCGAAGAAGGAGAAGCCGCCGTTCGAGCCGGGCCTGATTCCGGCTCCCGGCGAGCTTCTCGTCTGGCGCGACGGCCAGCACTTCGACCGCTGGCAGGACCTCCCCTGCACGCTGTGCGGCCAGCCCACGCACATGCGCTCCCACTCCGGTGAGCCCGTGCACAAGGCATGCGCGGAGGACTGGATCACCGCCAACCCCGTTGAGGCCCGCCTCGGGCGGTTCGCCTCCGACCTCGCGCCGAAGCCCAAGTCCAAGAAGGGCCAAGGCGACCACGCCTGACCTCCACCTGGAGGACCCATGAGCAGCACCGACCGCGACGTCGACCACGCCCTCGCCTACCCCGAGCCGCCCGCCTCCCCGCTCTGGCACCGCCATGGCACGAAGGCCCGCCCGCTCACCGAAGCCCAGCAGCGGCGCAACCGCGAGCTGCTGGACATCGCCCAGCGCACCACCCGACCCCGCTCCCCTCGCCCCACCAAGACCCTGGCGGAGGCCAACTGATGGACACCAAGCACTGCGCCGTCGACGGCTGGGTCGACGCGATTCCCGTCCCCGGACCGCGCGACACCGTCACCTTCGACCTGGTCGTCCGGCCCGCCGACATCGACGCGCTCGACGACGACGCCCCCGACACGGTCATCACCTGCACCAGCGGTGACCCCCGAATCACCCACGAGCTGCTGAACGGCATACAGCCCGGCGACCTGCTGCGCGCGACCGGCACCCTGGTCCAGCCGCCGACGCCCGGCGAGCACGCCCGGCTCACCGTCGACGCCCTGGAGGTTCTGGACACCACACTGGTCCCCGTCCTACGGGAGACGGTGCTCGACAGGTACGGCGACTACGTCGTGATCTTCGACGGAGACACGGACGCCGTGCCCGTCTTCACCGCGCACGGGCAGTGGGTCGGCCTGGCGGACAACCCCGACGCCATCGCCACCCTCATCGACATCCACGAGCGCGTGAACGGCGGCGACGCCTGATGGCCACCACCACCGCGCACGCCACCCGGACCATCCTGGAGCGGTTCCCCGCCGGAGCTCCCCGCGGCTCCTGGCCGGCCGAAGAGTACGCAGCCGCCCAACGCGCCCAGGGCACCAACGCCCAGGTCGTGATGGACCTGCCCAGCGACCAGTTCCTCGTGGTCACCGACACCACCACCCAGTAGCACCACCCCGGAGCGCCGCCCCCGCCCTTCCCGGCCGGTCGCGGCGCTCCGTGTGTTCCCGCCCCTCACCACCGAGCAGGAGGCTCACCCTTGCGCCCGATCCGTCTGACCTCGTTCGGCTACCTGCACTTGCCCACCGGCCCGGACGGCTCCCCCGTCCCGCCCGCCGCCGACCGGATCGAAGACGTCCGCGACCGGCTCCGCGACCCCGCCGCCGCCCGCGACATCCTCGACCTCGACGGCCTCAACCCCCGCGTCCAGGACGTCGTCCTCGCAACCCCCGGCGCCCGCGAGCTACTCGCCAACCTCGCCGACTACGCCGACCTGCCCGCCGGCCCCAGCCGCATCGCCATCGGTTGCGCGGGCGGCAGGCACAGGGCCAGCGGTCTTACCGAACTCCTGGCCCGAGAACTCCGCGACCGCGGCCGCGAGGTCGTAGTCGAGCACCTGCACGTCCATCTGCCGCGCGTCCTCAAGACACCCGCCAGCCCCAGCACCGCCAACACCGAGCAGGAGACCGCCCGATGATCCGTCGCTTCCGCCGCTGCGGCCACGGCCCCGGCACCCTCACACCCGAGGACCAGGCCATCGTCGACCAGTTCCGCGCGATGCTCACCGCCCTGCGCAACCCCGAGCCCTGGACGCCCGGCAGCGCCCGGGACATCGCCGTGCGCATCGGCCCGTTCGTGGAACGTGCGCACACCCGACCTGGCGACGACCACGGCCCCGAGATGATCGCCGTCGCCCTGGTCCACCCCGACACCCCGCACGCCAGCGCCTACCTCCAGGGCCGCCAGCTCGTCTACACCGAGCGCGGCTGGCTGCGCTGCGAAACGAGCGCGATCCTCGGCTTCTGGCAGCCCGGCTACGCGATGCTCACCCACGCCGCCGCCGGCCTGCCCCTGCCCGACGACGTCGGCATGGAACCCGCGCACTACGCCCTCTACATCGAGGCCCGCAAACGCAACGACAGCCGCGACGGCTACACCCTGCTGCGCATCGGCCCCTACACCCAGGCCCGGCACGCCCAGCAGGACTACGACCTGCTCACCGCCGCACTGGAGGGGAGGGAGACCACCCTCGTGCCCGGACACTGCGTTTCTGCAAGGCTCGGGCCGTTCGACGTGAGCGACCACGACCTGTTCGCCGACCCGTACGAGACTGACGCCGTGGCGCTCCTGGACACGGCTGTCGAAGGGATGAGCACCGAGTGACCACCGTCCCCACCTCCCCCACCGACAGGAATCTGGACGCCGCGCTCCGCAGTCGCCGGCGAGATCGCCCGCACTGGTGGCAAAGCGTCCCTGCTGCTGGCCATTACTCGACTGAGCTGACGTCGTAGCTCAGCACGGCGCAAAGCGCTCCATACCGCTCCTAGCACACTGCACCGCTAGCGTCGCAACCGTTCAAGGCCCCGGAGACGAGTCCCCCTCGTCTCCGGGGCCTTTTCGCGTTTCTGGCCCTCCCACCGCGCACGTCCACTCCCGTGCCCTGTAGCGGTTCCGGACCTGTCATTCAAGGAAAGGACGGCCCTGAATCCGCACGAAGTCCCAGGCCATGACTCTCGAATACGGCTTCGCCGGCTGTCATGGTTCCTCCGCCGTCGGGCTTGCGGAGCTAACCCACCCGTCCCTCACTGTGCTGGGCACCAGCCCCGGCTGCCGTGCAGCACGCACCCCAAGACGTAAGGGACGGGACTGCTCCATGCTCCGCTCACTCGCCAGCCCGGCGAGTACACCGACTGAAGGAACCGACGTGCCCGACCACAACACCCCGACCCCCGACCCGGCCACCCCGTCCGACCCGGCCCCCGTCTCACCCCCGCGGCCGCAGCCCACCTCCCCCGCGCTACTCGTCGGGATCGGCCTCGTTGCCGCATTCCTCATCGGCTTCATGGCGGTGTTCTTCGGCTATCTCTCCTGGCAGCACCCCGCGGCCGCAGAACCGCTGCAGGTCGCCGCCGCCTGGGCCGGTGTCGGCTCCACCGTCCTGTTCGCCCTGCTCGCCATGGCGGCCCGGCGATGACGAACCCCCAGCACCTTCACAGCGTGGAAACCGGCCCTCTAGTCCGATCACCGCAGCCGAGCACCCAGCCGACCACAACCGCGTCGACAGAGCCCGGCACGCCCCATCCGCGTCACGTCCTGGTCGCCGCCGGCGGCGACCGAGTTCCCCTGGGCGACGTCAACGGACTAGGCAACGTGGGCCGCGACCGCGGCTACCGCGAGAGCGCCGTCGTCAGCGATGGCAAAGCCTTCTACGAAGCCCTGCGCACGGGCCGGCCCCTGCATCCCATCACCTACGTACGCCCGGACCTGGGCGTCATGGCTGGCGGCTCCCACTATCGGCGCCACCCCGGACATGCTCCAGGCCACCTACCGCATGCAGCAGCACCGCCAGGCCCTTGCCCTGGCCGTCTGCCTCGCCCCAATCACCCCCACCCACGATCTGGTCGTCCTCAACAGCGCGCCCGAGCCCCCACTGCGGCAGTTGGCCCTGTCCGCAGCCCGGCTGATGTATCGCTCCCACCCGCTCCGACAAGGCGAGCATCACGGCCTCTGCAGCATCAGCCGCCGGTTTCAGCTGGTCCGCCGCACCGTCGACGCTCTCGAGGTCCTAGATACCGTCGGCACGGACAGCTTGCCTACTCCGGCCGTGCCCACGTTCGCCGCTCCGGCACTCATCGTCGTTCCTGGCTCCTCACACTGGACGGAGCTGGCAACCTCCCTGGTAGCAGTGGCCATTTGGGCGTTCCTCGCCTGGCGTGGCCGCCCCGGTGGGCCCCCGGTGTCCTGACACTTTGAGGGCCGATGTCCCCTCGGCTCTCGTCGTGATCTGCGTGCATCCGCGCGACGAAACGGCTGCACATCCACCGCTCACTGTCACGTTTCCCGGGCGACGATCCCCATTTCGTCGCCCGGGAAAGCCACACGCAAGGGAGAAACGCCACGATGGGGAACACCTTTTCGCAGCCGACGTGCAAACAGTGCGGCAAGGAACGACGCTTTCAGGCCACAGGGCGGCCCGGCGAGTACTGCAGTACCGCCTGCCGACAGCGAGCCCGCCGGCAACGACAGGCTGCCTCCCAGCCTCCAGACACCGAGGAGTTCGATCAGGCCCTGCGCGTCCAGCTCAACCAAATCATTCACCTGTCCCGGGACATGCTGCTCGCCCTCGACCAGCCCGGCGCCGCCGTCACGGCTCCGCTGGAGCAGATGGCACGCCTCCAGGTACTCGCTGACCGCCTCACTCCCAGCATGGTGGCCCGCAGCAAGCGTCGGGGAGCCTCCTGGGAAGCGATCGGAACCTCGCTCGGGATGAGCAAGGACACCGCCCGCAAGAAGTGGGCGTCGGTCCGCCGCACACCCGGTCCACGCCGCATCCCCTCCCCCGCCGCCCCATCGCCTCCGTCATCACCACCAGGCCCCTCAACGGCCAGCACGCACAACCTCGACGCCAGCGCAGGTCCTGCCTCAGCGCCCATGACCACGGTCCCTCCAGCGACACTCGCCGGACAGGACCTTGCCAACATCCTCAGCAGCCTTCAGCGCGCCTCCGGACTCAGCCTGCGTGCTCTGGCCACCCGCACCGGTCTCTCCGCCGGCCATCTTTCCCGCATGATGTCCGGCGAGCGCTTCCCCTCCTGGAAACACGTCGCCGCACTGGCCCGCGCCTGCGGCGCCGACCCCGAAGTCCTGCGCCGCGTCTGGGAAACCTCCAGCGCACGCCGCGACAGTCAGGCCCGACCCACCTCGCTCGCTTCCGCCTTGCGGTTTCTCCACTTGCGCGCCGGAAGCCCAACGCCCTGGGCCATTGCCATCACCAGTGGCAACCAACTCGACCAGGACCGCATCACAGCCCTCCTCGACGGAACGGCAACAGGTGACTGGGAGGAGATCCAGCGTCTCGTACAACTTCTGGACGGTGAGCCCACGTACTTCCACCCCTTATGGGAAGCCGAAATCCGCTCCCAGCCCGTCACGCCACAACCAGCTGTAGTCAAGTCGACGGCCCAGGAGGAGACCTCGACGGCCAGCACCCGGGTCGAAGACCTCCTCATCGCCTTCCGCGACGCGTTGGGCGGCACCTCACGAGCCCCCGCCTACTCCCCCGTCCGCCGCTGCCTCGCCACTCCCATACATCCGGCGAGATAGGCAACACCTCTGGCTCACACATGCACGTCGGGGATCCACCGGCTGCCCGGCAGTTGTGCAACCAGCCGAACGCTCACTTCCTACTGGCCATGACCAGTCGGCGGCCCAATGGCATGCGGCCGTCGGCGTCTCATGCGCGGGTGAGCGCAGAGAAACGGGCTGGGTTCTGTTGCGTGATCAGGGCATCTGCGAGGGCAGCCACCCAAGTGCTTCCGCCGGCGTCGCCCACCGACTTGGACGGGTATCACCTTGAGCCCCGTCATCAACTGGGCAGCGAGGTGAGGCGGCTGGCGGCACACCCTTTCATTGAGGCCGGCCGACCTGGACGGTGGAGGTCACGTCCACACTTGAGGCTTCGCAGGGGGCCCATCCACAGCAGATGGGCCCCCTGCGTAGTTGGAATGCAGCTGAGTCAGACAGTCCGTTCAGCGGCATGCTCAGCAAACGATCGCGCCAGCTCACCTGCCCGGGCCGGGTCTCTGTCGAGTGCCTTGCTGTGCAGCAGCCTCAGGAGCGCGAAGAAGTCGTCATTCGTCTTCACTCTGACGTCCAGCAGCAACGCGAGTTCTCCGGGCTTGTCGAACGGCACCCGGCGGGCTTGCTGCTCTCGGCTCGCTTCCCTGTCCTTGGGCGAGGCGGAGTCGGCGCGTGGCTCGGGGACGAGATCTGCCGCTGCCGCTGCCGAACTCACGGTTCGACCCTCGTCGGTTGCCCTCGCGCCCTGGCTGTTGTTAGCCGAGTCACCTTCCGCGGAATCGGTGATTACGTCGTAATCACTGCCAGGGCTACTGGTCGTGTCCTCGCCAGTATCTGACGTCTGCCGCGTCGCGCGGCGGCTCGACGTACGGGCCGCCTCTTTGGCTGCTCGCTCGGCTTTGAGCTCGTCCAGGGCTGCTGCCTGGTGTTCCACGGGCTTGTTGCCGACTGCGCGCAGCAGGTCGATGGGTTCCTGACCGATGCGGGCTTGGAGTTCCGGGGTCAGGTTGAGCAGGGCAAGGCGCTGGGAGACCCAGCCCTGGGAACGGTGGAGACGCTTGGCGAGGGCTCGCTGGCTGCCGTGGATCTCCAGCAGGCGCTGGAGCGCGCGGGCTTCGTCGAGTTCTTCGAGGGCCTGACGGTGGATGTTGGCCACGAGGGCGGATTCGAGGAGCTCTTCTGGGGTCGAGCCCTGGTTGTCGCTGACCATGACCGCGAGCGTGTCGAGGCCGGCCTCGCGGGCTGCGGCGAGGCGGCTGCTGCCGTCGACAACAACGTGGGTGGTGTCCGGTTCGAGATCGGCTTCGCGTTCCGGGTTGGCCTTGACGTAGGCGTCGCGGTTCATCACCGTGACGGCCTGCTTCTGGCCGTGAGTCTTCAGGCTGCCGGCGAGGTCGGTGAGGTCCCCGAGGGTGGAGCGGGGGTTGTCCGGGTTGAGACTGATTCGATTGACGGGGAGTTCTGTGGGCGGGGCGATTCCCTCTGTGGGGACGCCCGTGGCGGCGGCGACGGCCTGACGGCGTGCGCTGACCGTGCGTACTCCCCCGCCGAACCGGCCGGAGCCCAGCTGATCGGCCTTGCTCACAGCACCTCCCTCGCCAGGGCCCGCATGCCGACGGCCTGCTGGGACTTGGGGGCGTAGGAGAGCAAGGGTTGCTTCACGCGTACTGCTTCTTTCTGTTCCTTGAGGTCTCCGATGAGTCCCACGACTCTCGGATCCTTTATGTCCACCCACCCCTGCAGGGAGGAAGTCGCGATGTATCCGCGGCGGGAGTCGTAGAGGTTGACCACGATGCCCAGGTAGTCGATGTCGACCTGAAGGTCGCCGCGCAGGTCGTCGATCTGAGTGGTGAGCAGTTCGTAGGCGTCGGCGGAGCTGTCCTCGGCCTGGACCACGATGAGGGCTCCGGACTGTCCGGGCTTCTCTCCGTCGCGCCGTCGGCCGTAGTAGGCCGCGGCGTCCATGCTGAGACCGAGGCTGGGAGGGCAGTCGACGATGATTACGTCGTAATCAGCTTCGAGCGGAGCGAGGGCACGCTCAAGGGCCGCTTCCCGGGCTCGGACCGCGGACAGGCGCACATCGAGCAGGAAGGCGTCGTTGCAGGCGGGCAGCAGGTGAAGGCGGCCGCCGAACGTATCGTCATCAACAGCAACGATGAGATCACGCAGGTCGCCCTTGGGATCTCCCGCCATGTGGTTGGTGAGGCTGTCGCCGTTCATCGGCAGTGGGCTGCCACCGAGCTGGTTGGTGAGGTGGCACTGCGGATCGAAGTCCACGAGGAGCACCCGCAGTCCCGGGCCGGGGAGGTTCTCGATGTCGAGCGGGTCTGCGGCCGCTTCGGCGTCATCGTGTGTCTCGCTCGCACGCAGTGCCTTGGTGAGTGCTTTGGCAACGCGTACGGGGTGCAGGGTGTTGCGGTCTTCCGCCAGGGCCTCGCCGAGCCCGGCCGTGATAGCGGTTTTGCCGACGCCGCCTTTCTGGTTGCAGACGACGATGCGCCGGGTGATCGCCGGTCGCTCGATGTCTGGGGCCGGGTTGGCGTCGAGCCACAACTGGACGGACTGCGCAAGGCCTTGAATGAGGGAGACACGCCGGTCTGCGGCAATCCGTCGGAACTCTTCCCACTGTCCGGAGGGCAGGAAGGTGGAGAAGGAGTCGGCGCCGGCAGTGTCGATGGTGGCGGGGGTGAAGGCGAGGCTGCACCAGTCGGTGATGCCCTGTTCGACGGCGGCCTGGATCTCGATGCCGTGCTGAGCGGCTCTGATTTTCAGGTTCTGCCGGAGCCATCCCGGCAGCTTGGAGACGACCTTGTCGCGGTCGCTGGAGGTGGCTGGCGAACTCATGGAGGAAACCATACTAACGTCCATGATCAATCACATCAGCGACACGTTAGTTAGACCAAGTTGATCAGAGGCGCCTCCGCCCCCAGGTGATTACGTCGTAATCACAACGCCTCCCGGTAGGACCACCCCTCACACGGTGATTACGGCGTAATCACCGTGGCTACGAAGCCAGGCAAGCTGTCCGTGCCGACGGTATCTAGGACCTCGAGAGCGTCGACGGTGCGGCGGACCAGCTGAAACCGGCGGCTGATGCTGCAGAGGCCGTGATGCTCGCCTTGTCGGAGCGGGTGGGAGCGATACATCAGCCGGGCTGCGGACAGGGCCAACTGCCGCAGTGGGGGCTCGGGCGCGCTGTTGAGGACGACCAGATCGTGGGTGGGGGTGATTGGGGCGAGGCAGACGGCCAGGGCAAGGGCCTGGCGGTGCTGCTGCATGCGGTAGGTGGCCTGGAGCATGTCCGGGGTGGCGCCGATAGTGGGAGCCGCCAGCCATGACGCCCAGGTCCGGGCGTACGTAGGTGATGGGATGCAGGGGCCGGCCCGTGCGCAGGGCTTCGTAGAAGGCTTTGCCATCGCTGACGACGGCGCTCTCGCGGTAGCCGCGGTCGCGGCCCACGTTGCCTAGTCCGTTGACGTCGCCCAGGGGAACTCGGTCGCCGCCGGCGGCGACCAGGACGTGACGCGGATGGGGCGTGCCGGGCTCTGTCGACGCGGTTGTGGTCGGCTGGGTGCTCGGCTGCGGTGATCGGACTAGAGGGCCGGTTTCCACGCTGTGAAGGTGCTGGGGGTTCGTCATCGCCGGGCCGCCATGGCGAGCAGGGCGAACAGGACGGTGGAGCCGACACCGGCCCAGGCGGCGGCGACCTGCAGCGGTTCTGCGGCCGCGGGGTGCTGCCAGGAGAGATAGCCGAAGAACACCGCCATGAAGCCGATGAGGAATGCGGCAACGAGGCCGATCCCGACGAGTAGCGCGGGGGAGGTGGGCTGCGGCCGCGGGGGTGAGACGGGGGCCGGGTCGGACGGGGTGGCCGGGTCGGGGGTCGGGGTGTTGTGGTCGGGCACGTCGGTTCCTTCAGTCGGTGTACTCGCCGGGCTGGCGAGTGAGCGGAGCATGGAGCAGTCCCGTCCCTTACGTCTTGGGGTGCGTGCTGCACGGCAGCCGGGGCTGGTGCCCAGCACAGTGAGGGACGGGTGGGTTAGCTCCGCAAGCCCGACGGCGGAGGAACCATGACAGCCGGCGAAGCCGTATTCGAGAGTCATGGCCTGGGACTTCGTGCGGATTCAGGGCCGTCCTTTCCTTGAATGACAGGTCCGGAACCGCTACAGGGCACGGGAGTGGACGTGCGCGGTGGGAGGGCCAGAAACGCGAAAAGGCCCCGGAGACGAGGGGGACTCGTCTCCGGGGCCTTGAACGGTTGCGACGCTAGCGGTGCAGTGTGCTAGGAGCGGTATGGAGCGCTTTGCGCCGTGCTGAGCTACGACGTCAGCTCAGTCGAGTAATGGCCAGCAGCAGGGACGCTTTGCCACCAGTGCGGGCGATCTCGCCGGCGACTGCGGAGCGCGGCGTCCAGATTCCTGTCGGTGGGGGAGGTGGGGACGGTGGTCACTCGGTGCTCATCCCTTCGACAGCCGTGTCCAGGAGCGCCACGGCGTCAGTCTCGTACGGGTCGGCGAACAGGTCGTGGTCGCTCACGTCGAACGGCCCGAGCCTTGCAGAAACGCAGTGTCCGGGCACGAGGGTGGTCTCCCTCCCCTCCAGTGCGGCGGTGAGCAGGTCGTAGTCCTGCTGGGCGTGCCGGGCCTGGGTGTAGGGGCCGATGCGCAGCAGGGTGTAGCCGTCGCGGCTGTCGTTGCGTTTGCGGGCCTCGATGTAGAGGGCGTAGTGCGCGGGTTCCATGCCGACGTCGTCGGGCAGGGGCAGGCCGGCGGCGGCGTGGGTGAGCATCGCGTAGCCGGGCTGCCAGAAGCCGAGGATCGCGCTCGTTTCGCAGCGCAGCCAGCCGCGCTCGGTGTAGACGAGCTGGCGGCCCTGGAGGTAGGCGCTGGCGTGCGGGGTGTCGGGGTGGACCAGGGCGACGGCGATCATCTCGGGGCCGTGGTCGTCGCCAGGTCGGGTGTGCGCACGTTCCACGAACGGGCCGATGCGCACGGCGATGTCCCGGGCGCTGCCGGGCGTCCAGGGCTCGGGGTTGCGCAGGGCGGTGAGCATCGCGCGGAACTGGTCGACGATGGCCTGGTCCTCGGGTGTGAGGGTGCCGGGGCCGTGGCCGCAGCGGCGGAAGCGACGGATCATCGGGCGGTCTCCTGCTCGGTGTTGGCGGTGCTGGGGCTGGCGGGTGTCTTGAGGACGCGCGGCAGATGGACGTGCAGGTGCTCGACTACGACCTCGCGGCCGCGGTCGCGGAGTTCTCGGGCCAGGAGTTCGGTAAGACCGCTGGCCCTGTGCCTGCCGCCCGCGCAACCGATGGCGATGCGGCTGGGGCCGGCGGGCAGGTCGGCGTAGTCGGCGAGGTTGGCGAGTAGCTCGCGGGCGCCGGGGGTTGCGAGGACGACGTCCTGGACGCGGGGGTTGAGGCCGTCGAGGTCGAGGATGTCGCGGGCGGCGGCGGGGTCGCGGAGCCGGTCGCGGACGTCTTCGATCCGGTCGGCGGCGGGCGGGACGGGGGAGCCGTCCGGGCCGGTGGGCAAGTGCAGGTAGCCGAACGAGGTCAGACGGATCGGGCGCAAGGGTGAGCCTCCTGCTCGGTGGTGAGGGGCGGGAACACACGGAGCGCCGCGACCGGCCGGGAAGGGCGGGGGCGGCGCTCCGGGGTGGTGCTACTGGGTGGTGGTGTCGGTGACCACGAGGAACTGGTCGCTGGGCAGGTCCATCACGACCTGGGCGTTGGTGCCCTGGGCGCGTTGGGCGGCTGCGTACTCTTCGGCCGGCCAGGAGCCGCGGGGAGCTCCGGCGGGGAACCGCTCCAGGATGGTCCGGGTGGCGTGCGCGGTGGTGGTGGCCATCAGGCGTCGCCGCCGTTCACGCGCTCGTGGATGTCGATGAGGGTGGCGATGGCGTCGGGGTTGTCCGCCAGGCCGACCCACTGCCCGTGCGCGGTGAAGACGGGCACGGCGTCCGTGTCTCCGTCGAAGATCACGACGTAGTCGCCGTACCTGTCGAGCACCGTCTCCCGTAGGACGGGGACCAGTGTGGTGTCCAGAACCTCCAGGGCGTCGACGGTGAGCCGGGCGTGCTCGCCGGGCGTCGGCGGCTGGACCAGGGTGCCGGTCGCGCGCAGCAGGTCGCCGGGCTGTATGCCGTTCAGCAGCTCGTGGGTGATTCGGGGGTCACCGCTGGTGCAGGTGATGACCGTGTCGGGGGCGTCGTCGTCGAGCGCGTCGATGTCGGCGGGCCGGACGACCAGGTCGAAGGTGACGGTGTCGCGCGGTCCGGGGACGGGAATCGCGTCGACCCAGCCGTCGACGGCGCAGTGCTTGGTGTCCATCAGTTGGCCTCCGCCAGGGTCTTGGTGGGGCGAGGGGAGCGGGGTCGGGTGGTGCGCTGGGCGATGTCCAGCAGCTCGCGGTTGCGCCGCTGCTGGGCTTCGGTGAGCGGGCGGGCCTTCGTGCCATGGCGGTGCCAGAGCGGGGAGGCGGGCGGCTCGGGGTAGGCGAGGGCGTGGTCGACGTCGCGGTCGGTGCTGCTCATGGGTCCTCCAGGTGGAGGTCAGGCGTGGTCGCCTTGGCCCTTCTTGGACTTGGGCTTCGGCGCGAGGTCGGAGGCGAACCGCCCGAGGCGGGCCTCAACGGGGTTGGCGGTGATCCAGTCCTCCGCGCATGCCTTGTGCACGGGCTCACCGGAGTGGGAGCGCATGTGCGTGGGCTGGCCGCACAGCGTGCAGGGGAGGTCCTGCCAGCGGTCGAAGTGCTGGCCGTCGCGCCAGACGAGAAGCTCGCCGGGAGCCGGAATCAGGCCCGGCTCGAACGGCGGCTTCTCCTTCTTCGCGCGTCCCCTGCGGGTCACGGCCGGAAGGCGGGCAGCTGCTGGAACACGCGCTCCAGCAGGCCCGGCGTCGGCTTCCAGGGCACGACCTGCCCGCGCGCGGGGACGGGCAGGGGGAGCTCCTGGACGTCGTCGAGCACCAGGTGCCAGGCGCCCGGGTGCGCCCACTCCGAGCAGGGCGGCGCACCGTCGGGGTCTTGGTGGCAGTCGGTGATCCGGGCGACGCCGACCACGGCGCCGGTGACCAGCTGGCGGTCGCGGATCGTGCGGCCGATCAGCGGAGTTCGCAGGGCGGGCCGGTCGATGGTCTTGCTCGTGTGCAGCAGCACCCAGCCGGGCCGCCACCGCGTGGGCCGGTTCTCCACCGTCTTGGCCCCGGCGAGGATGCAGGCCGCGCATGGCTGCCGGATGCTGATGCCCCGGATCCAGTCGCCCTCGGGCAGGGTCGCGGTGCTCATGCGGCCCGCCCCCACACGGCCGTGCCCGGCCTGCCCGCCCGGCGTCCGTTGATGGGCGGGACCGTGGTGTGCGCGGGGGTGGCGAGGACCGCGCGGCCGGAGTGCTTGCCGTCGTACAGCGCGGTGTCGGCCGCCCTCTGCAGGCCGGTCAGGTCGCGGGTGCCGAGGATGTCGGGGGCTGCGGCGCCGACCGAGGCGGCGACTTTGAGGGTGCGGCCGTCGTCCAGGGTGACCGGCGTGTGCAGCATCTGGACCAGCTGCGCGAGGCGCTGCTCGCGACGGCCGGCGGGCAACTGCAGTACGACCGCGAACTCATCGCCTCCGAGGCGGCCCGCAGCGGCGCGCGGGCCCGCCCACGCGGTGATCCGGGCGCCGAACGCGGCGAGCACGGCGTCCCCGCCCGGGTGCCCGGCCGTGTCGTTGATCTGCTTGAAGTGGTCGGCGTCGACCATGACCACGGTCACGCTGTCGCCGTGCCGGGCGAGGATCCGGCGGGCGCGGGCGGTGTAGGCGTCGCGGCGCAAGAGTCCGGTCAGCGGGTCCTTCCGCGTGGCGGCGAACCGCTTGTGCAGCGCGACGGCGTGCACCGCCCAGCCGGTCAGCGGCACGGCGGCGGTCGTCAGCAGGAGGGTGCGCGAGCCGATTCGGCCCCGGTGGTGCAGGACGGAGTCCATACTGAGGATCTCCCTCTCGTCTCGTACGGGTTGGGTGGGCCCGGGGCAGGCGACGGTTTCCACGCCTGGACGCCTGTCCCGGGGCAGAGCTACAGCTCGAAGGGGCTGGAGTTGAGCCAGCTGTACGGGCTCCTCCAGGGGCCGGCCTTCGCGGCGGGCCAGTCGAGCTCCCAGCCGGGCCGGTATCCGCAGGCACCCCAGCCGTCCGGGCGCCCGTGGGGAATCTCAAGTCCGGCCTCCGCCGCGGCGCGTGCCGCGTCGTAGACCTCGTGCGCGGCCTTCATGGCGGCGCTACGGCTGTCGGCCTGGCCGGTGAAGACGTGCACGCCTTCCAGGCCGGGGGTCTCGGTGCTCCGTATGGGGACGTCGACCTCGAAGTAGGGCAGGGTCATGACGTCCGTCTCCTCTCGTGATCGCGGCGGTTGAGGGACCACCGCGACCGCCCCGGCCTCCGGCGGTGGGCCGGGGCTGGGGCAGCACGGAGGATCCGTCAGCCTCGGATCGCTTCGAGGGCCTGCTCCTCGAGGTCGGCGCGCCCGTCGGGGTCGTCGTCCTGGTCGTGGACGGTGCAGACGATGTCTCGTCGTCGTCCAGGTCGCCGTTGAGCGCGCGGAACAGGCAGGTGACGCTGTAGGCGGGCACCCAGGCGTAGCCGTCGCATTCGTCGTCGTGCGGGCACGGCACCATGACGTCGAACCCGACGTCGCCCTCGCCGTCCACGTCGGTGCGCAGGGCGAGGGTGAGGTACATCTGACCGAGGCGGACCTCTGCGACGCGGTCGCCGCCGGCGACGTTCGAGCCGGGCTTCCACTGCCACAGCGGCACGATCTCCTCGCCGAACATCCGGGCCACGAGGTTCAGGTCACCGAGGCCGTCGCTGCCGTCCAGGCCGAGGTCGGCCTGCCGGGCCCCGCTCAGGCGCTCCAGGAACGGAAGCAGCCGGTAGAGGCTCTCGGAGTAGACGACCTCGGTGAAGCCCTCCGCTTTGAGGCCGCGGCGCTGTGAGTCGACCATGTCCTTGCGCTGCCGGATGACCACTTCCTCCGGCACGCGGCGGTTGGCCGGCCGCGCGCCCTGCCGGTCCACGCACACCGTGCTGGGGGTGGCGACCAGGAGCGCGATGGGGAGCATGTTGTGCCGCTTGGCTGCGGCGACCAGCGGCCGCCTGGCCGCCTCGGTGACGTTGGTTGCGTCGACGACCGTGAACAGCCGGCGGCGCATCCTCGCCTCCAGGAGCAGGTGCAGGGCGGCGACCGCGTCGGCGGTGGCGTCCTGGTCGCCCGCGTCGTCGCTGACCGTCTCGCGGAGCGCGTCCAGGGACAGGACCTGCGAGGCGGGCCAGGTGTTCGCGATGGTGGTCTTCCCGGCCCCGGCGGGGCCGATGAGGACGACCAGGCTGTTCTCGGGCATCTGCGGGTAGTACGGCGCGGTCATACGGACTCCTTGGAGGGGTGAGGGTGCCGGGCAGCTCGGTGGACGCGCTGCCCGGCGTGGTGGGTGAACGGGACGGCTTCGCGCGCCGTCAGCGGACGATCATGTGGGCGGGGTGGCCGCCTTTCATGTGGTCCACGCACTGCGGGCAGTCCTCGCGCGGACCGAGCCCGGCGTGGGCCTCGCGGCTGGCGTACGCGTGGAACCAGCACTGCGTGCACTGCCCCCGGGGCGGGTCCGTCGCCTTCGCGCTCGCCATCTCAGCTGTCTCCTTGCGGGTGAAGGGCGCGGGCAGACCAGATCAGGCGCTGCCCGGCGTCGTCGGTGATCAGGGCGGCGGCCTCGTGCAACGGGCAGGAGGCGTCTCCGTCGCGGTCAGGCTCGATCTGCTCGGCACGGCGCGCGGCGGCGGTGAGCAGCTGCGCCAGGGCCGCGAGGAAGCCGCCGGCCGGGTCGGTGTCCTCGATGAGCTCGCGCAGGATCGCGGCGAGCTCCTCCTGGTCGACGTCGTCGGCGCGAAGGTCGTCCTCGATCTGCTGGAGGGCCAGCGAGGCGATCCCGACCGAGGCGCGGGCGCGTTCCAGTCGCGTCCGGGGCTGGCTGGTCACCGGGTGGTGGCCTTGGCCGTGGCAATGAGCGCGGCGACGGTCTCCCAGCCGTGGTGCCAGGAGTTGTCGAGGTGGAAGGCGCCGTTCATTCCGTGCGAGGCCAGCTTGTAGAAGTCGGTCTTGCCGGTCTTGTCGGCGAGCTTCTCCATGACGCCGTGGCCGGGCACGCGGCGGTCCGCGATGTAGTGCGTGCCGAAGGACAGGGCGAGCGCGGCCGCGGCCGCGCCGGGGTGGACCCGAATGCCCAGCGCGCGGGCCCCGAGCCCGGCGACGACCGCCTGGGTGGCGGTGTAGGTGACGCAGTGGTGCAGGCACGCCTTGCGGCCGTCGGCGGTGCCGTGGGTGGTCTTCTCCTTGGTGGCCGGGTCCTCGTAGGTCACCGGGGCGTCGTCGGAGGCGCCCTTCACGCGGGCGCAGAAGTCGTTCTGGACCCAGAAGTCGCCGACCGCGCTGGCGGCGCGGGTCAGTCCAAGCAGGGCGGCGAAGACGGCGGGACGATGCATGCTGGAGGTCTCCTGATCTCGAAGAGGGTGAGGGAGCGGGTGGCCGGCCCTTTGCCGATGCGCGGCCACCCGGCGGTCCCCGACCCCGGCCGGCGTGGCCGGGGTCGGGTCGTTCAGAACGGGGGCTCGTTGTCCGGCCAGGCCGGAACGGGCAGGAGCCGGACGCGCAGCTCGCGCCGGTCCGACCAGCAGCCGCACGCCTCCATCTCCGGGTTCGCGCCGCCGACCCACCAGCCGCCTGCGCCCCGGCAGTCGGGGCAGGAGCGGCGGGGCCGGGGGCGTCAGTTCGATGCGGTGCCGGTCGGCGTACAGCCGCCAGTGGCCCGGCCTTGAGCACGGACACGGCGGCGAACGGGACGGCGGGCGGCGATCAAGCAGGGCGGCCGCGCAGACGGCAGCCGGTCACCGCAGCGGGATGGCGCGGCAGTTGGCGGCGTGGCTGTTGGCGTCCGGCCGGATGCAGAACAGGAAGTCTTCCTCGGGCCGGTCGGAGAAGTCTCCGCAGCCGTGGCAGTTCCAGCGGTTCTTGTCCGAGTGCTCGCCGGGGCCGGTGACGTCCACGTAGCTTGCCGCCGACCGTGATGAACCGGATCAGCAGGTTCTTGGGGCGGTCGGGCTCGGTGAAGGCGGCGGCGCGGACAGCGGTACTCATGGGCGGTTGGTCCTCTCGGATCAGGCGGCTCTACCTTCTTGATCGGGTTGATCGAGCCATTCGTAGGGTTGGGTCGCCCAGGGGTGCTGGGTGTGTGGCTATCAGGCGGCTGCCGTCTCGTGGCTTCCCTTGCTTCGCCGCTCAGCGCCCCACGACGACTCGGCCGCCGATTAGGAAGTGCGAACAAGTCGCTGTGTAGAGCAATGCCGGCGAAGTCGTCCGTGGCACGAGCAGTACGCACACGCATGTCAGGAGCGCAATGAGTCGGATATGGGCGGGATCGACAGCGGCAAGGGCCATCACCACGGCCTTGTTCTGGACGCGGACGGCAAGACCCTGTTGTCGCGGCGGGTGGCCAACGACGAGCCCGAGCTGTTGAAGCTGACGTCCTGGACCTGGCCGACGGCCGTGAGGTCACCTGGGCCATCGACATGACCGGCGGAGAGCCGGCACTGCTGCTGGCCCTGCTGGTCAACCACGGCCAGGAGGTCCTCTACATGCCCGGCCGGCTGGTCAACCGGGCATCCGACGGCTACCGCGGCGAGGGCAAGACCGACGCCCGCGACGCCTATGTCATCGCCGACCAGGCCAGAATGCGCCGCGACCTGCGGCCCATCCGTCCCGGCGACGAAGCCGCCGTGGAACTCAAACTGCTGACCGGACGCCGGGCCGACCTGGTCGAGGACCGCACCCGCGTGGTGAACCCGCCTGCGCGGCACCCTGCTGAGCATGTTCCCGGCCCTGGAACGGGCCCTGGATGTCACCAGCACGGGACCGCTCAGGCTGCTGACGGGCTACCAGACCCCGGCCCGCGATCCGCTTGGGCCGGCATCACACGGCTCGCGAGGGTGGCTGGCCAACCGCAAGGTCCGCAATGCCAGAGCCCCTGGCCGAGGCTGCGGTCGAGGCCGCCGAACGCCAGCACACCGCCGTCCCGGTGAGAAGACCATCGCCAAGCTGGTCCACACCCCTGGCCGAGGAGGTGATGGCCCTCAACGAGCAGATTCCGTGAGCTGGACAAGCTCATCGAGGGCCGGTTTCGCGAGCACGAGCTCGCCGACTCATTCTGAGCGTCCCCGGCATCGGCACGGTTCTGGGAGCGGAGTTCCTCGCCGCCGTCCGCGGCAGCCTCGACGAGTTCGACTCCCCGGACGCCCTGGCAGCCTTCGCCGGCGTCGCCCCAGCACCTCGCGACTCGGGCAAGGTCAGCGGCAACCTCCACCGGCCGATCGCCTACCACCGAAGACTCCAGCGCGTCTTCTACACCTCCGCGCTCGTCAGCGTCCGCTACGACCCGAACTCGCGGAAGTTCTACGACCGCAAACGCGCCGAGGGCAAGAAGCATGTCCAGGCCGTGCTCGCCCTCGCCCGCCGACGCGTCAACGTCATCTGGGCTCTGATCCGTGACCGACGGTGCTACGAAGTGGCACCCCCGGCCACGGCCGCCGCTTGACAACAGCATTAGGAAGCAAGCAGGTGCTTGGCCGGGGGAGCGATGTAGGAGGCGGGGTCGGCGGGCGTGCCGTCGAAGCACTCCAGGCAGGACCCCAAGGTCTTCAGCGGGAGGCAGTGGAAGTAGCGCCGGCGGCAGGTGCCGCACGTCTGGCGTGCGGCCATGGCCTTGTCGAGCGCGGCTTCCTTCGCGAGGGTCATCGGGCGCTTCGGCTTCGCCAGGTCGATCCGGTACAGCCATGCGAAGCGCTTGCCGCCGCGGCACTCGATCCGGGCGACGGGCTCTTGGCCGCCGGGGCGCAGTCCCATCTCCCGCAGTTGGCGGCGGGTGGCGAGGTTGTCGCGCCCGGCCTGCTTCCACCGGAAGACCAGTAAGGAGCCGTCGCCGGGGTCGTACGGGTCGACGTCGAGCAGGTCCTGGTCCTGGTCGGCCATCACCTGCTCCAGGTACCGGGCAACCGGCGCTGAGGCAGCGGGTAGCGAGGTCCGGGACGCTGCGGGCGGGGCCGGCCGATCCGGCGGCGCGGGCGGGGGATGAGCACGAGCGGTTCCTCCTGGTGTCGTTGGACAGCAAGCACCGCGCCTCGCCGACGTCGTGCTGGTGTCGGCGGGGCGCGGTGCGAGGTGGCCGGTCGGCCTGTCCAGCCCTCGCCCACCCGCGAGCGGGGTGGGCGAGGACCAGGCGGAGCGACCGGAAGGTCAGTCCCGGAACGGGCAGCCGCTGTGCGGGTGCTGTTCGACGACCGGGGCCGGAGCCGGGGCGGGTACGTGGACGTGGATCTCGGGCTTGACGGAGACCCTCGCCGGGCGGGCCGGACGGCCGACGCGGCGGCGCAGGGTCAGGCCGCGCATCGCGAACGCGGACAGGACCGTCCAGGCGAGGACCGCGAGGCCGACCGCGATGGGACGGCTGGTGGCGGGGGTCGCCGTCCAGACCATGAACACGGAAGCCGCGCCCCACCCCGCCCACATCGCACGCACCCCGTTGTTCCGGGAGAGGTAGCCGAGGACCAGGCCGGTGATGCCGGTGAGCAGCCACAGCGTGTAGACGGTGGAGGCCGCGACCGGGAGACCGGCGGAGTGCTGCGCGATGTAGGTGCGCACCGGCTGGTCGACGACGGCGAACACGCCGCTGGACGTGTCGCCGCCGACCTGCACCTTGGGCACGGCGGTGAGCAGCTGGTGCAGCCCCTCAAGGACGACTTCGCCGGCGGCCTTGGCCATCAGCACGATGAAGGACACGCCGGCCACCATCAGGACGGCCCGGAGCCAGGGGGCCATGTACCGGAAGCCGTCCTCGGGGGCGCTGAGGACGTCCTCCCACATCGCGCGCAGGACGCCGTCTTCCTCCCATGCCTCCTGCCACCAGGTGCGCAGTGCGGCGAACCGCGGCTCCTTGGGCGGAGCCTTCGGGAAGGGCACGGGGAGGTAGGCGAGCTCCTGGCGGTCGGCGCGGGGGGTGTTGTCGTTGGACGGCACGGGGCAACTCCTCGTTGTCGATGCGGGGTTCACGGAGCGTGCGAGTGGGCCAAGCTGTGAGCGACGGGATTGAAGAGAGGGGGCGGCTGCGATGGGGTGGTTCACCCACGATGAGCCGGAGGAAGTCGTCTTCGAAGAGGTCGTGGACACGGACGGGCAGATCTGGCCCGCGTTCACCGACGACGACGGTGTGCTGTGGATCGACGTGGACTACGACGTCGAGGTGACGATCAATGGCGCGATCGTCGACGGGCAGATCCGGGGTGCCGAGGTCGATGAGCACGGCCGAATCTGGATCGACTACGACTGACCGCGAGGCCGGACGGCCTGTCCCGCACCCGAAGCCCCGGCCCGGTGGGCGAGGTGTCGGATACGAGGCAGGGCGCCCGGAGTTCAGCGGACGTCGTTGCGGGTGCGGGAGAACATCCCCCGCTGGTTGCTGGTGTTGTTGATCTGCGTGTTCTGGGTGACCGGGCCCTCGTAGACCGTCTTGGACACCGACCTGCGGGCCTTGCTGAACGCGCCGCCGATCGCGGTGGCGACCATCGCGACGCCGGCGAACGGCAGGGTGACCATGAGGACGCCGTAGAGCGTGACGGAGGCCAGACCCTGGAGGACCAGCCAGGCACCGCAGCCGACACCGGTGATGCCGGCGCCGACGCCGATGGAGGCCACCGCGATCCCGGCCGCCCACGCGGGGACGATCCGCTTGTCGTCCTGATGGACGGGCGGGGTGTCGCCGTAGGCGGGCAGCGGGGTGTCGTCGCGGAACGACGTCGGGATGTGCCGCACGGGCGGCATCTCGGGCTGGAAGGACCGGGCGATGATCCGCTCGGCTTCGGCCTTGGCTTCGTCGTCGGTGAGCGGGCGGGTGATGGGCTCGAAGTCCACGGTGATCTCCGTTTCGGGGCAGACGCGGGGCGCCCTCCCCGCCGTGGTGGCGGGGAGGGCGCAGGGGCGGGAGGGGGCTGGCGGTGCTACTGCTACTGGTCGGCGGCGTCCTCGAGCGCGGCCAGCGTCGGGTACTGCAACGGCCGGCGGGTCTCGGAGCGGACCACCAGGCCGTCCTGGCGGCCGGTGCGCAGGAGGTCGGCGACCAGGGCGCGGGCCTCGGGGCTGGCCGCGAGGATGTCGGTGGCGTCGTCGACGACCAGGACCAGGGGGCGGTTCATCGAGGTGTTCTCCTTCTCGTTCGGCAGGGACGGGACCGGGGTGGTCAGAAGCTACTGATCCATCCGGTGAGGGAGGACACGGCGCTGGTGATCGTGGGGGCGATGCCGGTGCTGGCGAGGAAGAAGCCGAACAGGCAGACGGCGATGCCCGGCATGATCCGCTGGTAGCCGGTGCGCACCAGGATGACGACGATGATGCCAAGCAGGAGGACCAGGGAGATCGACAGGGCCACGGGGATCGGTTTCCTTCGGTGAGTGGGTGGTGGGTGCGGGTCAGCTGTCGGCGAGCTGCCAGTGGCCGCGCTTGAGCGACTTGGCCAGGCCCTTCGCCTTGAGCTGGGTGCAGGCGTTACTGACGCTGGAGGGCTGGAAGCTGGGCAGGGCCTCGCGCAGCTGCTTGAGGCTCTTGGGCCCGTCGGCGAGCAGGTCGAGGATCTGGTCCTGGAGGCCGGGCTCCTCCCCGATCTCGGGGCCGCCGTCGCCGAACGGGATGCCGAACGGCGCCTCGAACGCGGCGGGCGCCTCATCGCCGTCTCCGCCGTCGGCGTCCGGGGCCGGGGTGCCGGCCGCCGGAGTGCTGCCAGGGGCGTCGGAGAACGCCTGGGCGAGGGTGTCGCAGTCGGCGTAGGGGTTGGTGTGCCGCACGCCGTAGATCGCGGCCCCGGCCTGCGCGGCCTTGGCCTCGCCCTCGGTCAGCCCGGTGGGCGGGTCCTCGCCGTACAGGGCGATCAGGTCGGGGTAGACCCCGTCCTTCTTCTCCGCGAAGAAGGTGCGCATGAACTTGGCGCGCCCGTCGAGGAACATGTACGCCATGCCCGCGGTGGACTCGCCGTCCTCGTCGTCCTTGCCGGAGAACAGCGCCTCGATCTGCCCGTTCTCGTAGATCCGGGCAGGGATGTTCTCCATCTGGAAACCGGCCGGGGCGATGCCGTCCAGGCCCATCTCCTTGGTGGAGGAGGAGGCGGTGCGCATGAGGAACAGCGCGCCGACCTTGCCC